>DAIPLM010000151.1:0-4604 GCA_036769205.1 Sphingomicrobium sp. | reverse complement strand
TTTTGGTACCGGCATTCGCAGGTTCGAATCCTGCCGCCCCAGCCAGCGCTTCAGCGAGCGCATCGCGTTGCCAAGCCGGCCACTTGCCGGCGCAAACAGCGTCGCTCCTTGAATTCTCCGCTCCCCTCCGCCACGGGCATGCCGACCAGGAAGGGCGAATTGCCGATGTGCGGAATTGCCGGCCTGTTGACCACGCGAAGGCTCGACGAGGCGGTGCTCCGCCACATGGGCGACGCCATCGCCCATCGCGGGCCGGACGATTCCGGCATCTGGAGCGATGCGCAAGTCGGGGTCGGCCTCGCCCACCGCCGGCTGGCGATCGTCGATCTGTCGCCGTCGGGGCACCAGCCGATGGTCTCGGCCGACGGACGCTTCGTGCTCAACTACAATGGCGAAATCTACAACCATGGCGAGCTCCGCCGCGAGCTCGAGGCGCGCGGACATGCGCCCGAGGGCGGCTGGCGCGGGCATAGCGACACCGAAACTTTGCTTGAAGCGATCGCCGCCTGGGGGTTGGAGGCGGCGCTCGGCAAGGCGGTAGGGATGTTCGCCTTGGCGCTGTGGGACCGGCGCGAACGGCGGCTGCAACTGGTCCGCGACCGCTTCGGCGAGAAGCCGCTCTATTACGGCTGGGCCGGCGGCGATTTCCTGTTCGGCTCGGAATTGAAGGCGCTGAAGGCGCATCCCGGCTTCGACGCCGCCATCGATCGGCGGGCGCTCGGCCTTTACGCGGCGCGGACCCATGTCCCGGCGCCCTGGTCGATTTACCAAGGCATCTTCAAGCTCGAGCCGGCATCGATCCTCAGCCTGACGCCCGAGGCGGCGGGCCGGCCGCTGACCGCTCCGCCGGGCGAAGGGGAGCGGGACGGTGTGCGCCTGACGCGTTATTGGTCGTACCGCGACGTTGTCCGGCACGGGCTGGCCGAGCCGATTGCCGGCGAGTCGGAGGCGCTGGACGCGCTCGACAGGGCTCTGTCCGACGCTGTGCGCGGCCAGTCGATGGCCGATGTGCCGGTTGGCGCCTTCCTGTCGGGCGGGATCGACAGCTCGACCGTCTGCGCGCTCTATCAGCGCCATTCGAACAGCAAGATCCGGACTTTCTCGATCGCTTTCGAACAGGCGGCGTTCAACGAGGCGGACTACGCCCGCGAAGTGGCCGCGCATCTGGGCTCGGTGCACAGCGAGCATCTGGTCACCGTCCGCGAAGCGCGCGAGGTCATCCCCTTGCTGCCGGCGATCTACGACGAGCCGTTCGCCGATTCCTCGCAGATCCCGACCTTCCTGGTCAGCCGTTTCGCGCGCGGCGAGGTCAAGGTGGCGCTGACCGGCGATGGCGGCGACGAATTGTTCGGCGGCTACAACCGCCATTTCCAGGCGCCTCGTTTGTGGCAGCAGCTGCGACGGGTGCCGCGCCCGCTCCGCGCCGCCGCCGCGGCCTCGCTTGGCCTGGTGCCGGAGCGATGGTGGCATCAGGCCGCCGGGCTGCTGCCGGCGAGTCACCGGCACCTTGGCGGCAAGGCGAGCAAGGCGCTGCGGCTGGCGGGCAGCGCCGACCGCTTCGACGACATCTATGCCGCCTTCCTCGACCAATGGAGCGGTGAGCCGTCGCCAGTGGTCGGCGCGGGCGACGGCGCCAGCGGGCTCGATCTCGACCTCGGCAACCGCACCCCCGACGCCTTGCGCGTCATGTACGGCGACGCCGTCGGCTATCTGCCCGACGACATTCTGTGCAAGGTCGACCGCGCCTCGATGGCGATCAGCCTGGAAACCCGCGTTCCGTTCCTCGATCACCGCGTCGCCGAGGTCGCGGCCCGCATCCCGCTGGAGCTCAAGCTGCGCGGGCCGGCGGGCAAATATGTCCTTCGCCAATTGCTCTATCGCCATTTGCCCGAGCGCTTGTTCAACCGGCCCAAGGCCGGCTTCGCCGTGCCGGTCGGGGAGTGGATCAAGGGGCCGCTGCGCGGCTGGGCGGAGGAACTGCTCGACCCCGCCCGGCTGACTGGCGAGGGCTGGTTCGACGCCGCCGCCGTCCGCCGCCGCTGGGCCGATCATCTCAGCGGCCGGCGCGATTCGACCGACGCCTTGTGGGCGGTGTTGATGTTCCAGGCCTGGCTCGACGCCCAGCCGCGGCAGGATTCGTTAGCCGCCTAGTTCCCGTCGACGATTCGCCCGCCGTGGAGGCGGATGGTCTGGTCGCAACGGCCGAGCGCCGAGGCGCGGTGGGCGATGATCAGGATCGTCCGCTTCTGATCGGCGAAGAGATTGGCGAGCACCTTGGCCTCGGTCGCCTCGTCGAGCGCGTTGGTGGCGTCGTCGAGGATCAGCACCGGCGCGTCCTTGTAGAGCGCGCGAGCGATGGCGATTCGCTGCCGCTGGCCGCCCGACAATCGGGCGCCGCGCTCGCCGACATGCGTTTCGTAGCCTTCCGGCAAGGCGTCGACGAAATCGGCGATGGCGGCCTGCTCGGCGGCGCGCCGGACCCGCGCCAGGTCCGGCGGCTGATCGGGCAGGCTGAAGGCGATGTTGCGGGCAATGCTGGCGTCGGCGAGGAACAGGCTTTGCGAGACATGGGCGAGGTTGCGTTGCCAGGCGCGGATATTGGCGGCGTCCAGCGGCGTTCCGTCGACCAGGATTTGTCCGCCGTCGGGCGTCAGCAGGCCCATGACGAGGTCGGCGAGCGTGCTCTTGCCCGATCCGGTCTCGCCGACCAGCGCCACCCTTTGGCCGCAAGCGATGTCGAGCGTGACGTCGGCGAGGGCGGGGCGCCCGCGTCCGGTGTAGCTGAAGCTAACGCCGTCGAGCCGGATCGACCGCTGGAACGAAAGCGGCGCGACGGCTGGCTCGGCGGCCGGCACCGGCAAGCTCTGCAGCTCCATCACGTCGTCGGTGATCGACCGGTTCGCCTTCAGATTGGCCCAGCTGCGGTAGGCGGTCTGGAGCAGTGGCAGCACCCGCAGCCCGCCGAGCGCGATGCCGCCGATCAGCACCAGGGCGCCGCCGCGCGAAGCCAGCGAGGCGGCCAAAGCGGCGAGCAGCAGGATGGCGCCGGCCTCGACGATGAAGCGCGGCGCGGCGGCGATGATGCGGGTGCTGGCCTGGGCGCTGGTCAGGCGCTGGTCGGCGCGGCGGAACTCGGCCAGCAGGGCGTGTTCGCTATGGTCGATGATGAGGTCGCGGATGGCGCCGAGGCTTTCCTGCACGATGCGGACGCGCTCGTCATAGGCGGGCCCAAGCCGGGCGGAGTTGGCGGCGAGCCGGCGCCCCGACAGCCGGGCGATGCCGAGATAAAGTACCGCCAGCGCCGCGAAGGCGAGCAGCGCCGGGGCCGGATCGACGCTGACCAGCAGGCCGAGGATGGCGACGCCGGTGGCGAGGGCGGCCACGCCCTCGATCCACTGGTGAAGCAGGTTGAAGGCGACCGTCTCGACCTTTTCGAGCGCGGCGACCATGGCGCTGCCGTGATGGCGGACATGATATGCGTAGGGCTGGGCGAAGACGCGGCGCTGGACCTCGACCGTCAGTTCGTGGGTGATGCCGGCGATGGTGCGCTCGCTCAGCCAGAGATAGAGGAGGCGGACGCTATTGGCGGCGACCGCGCCGGCGCCGAAGGCGAGAGCGGCAAAGGACACATCCCCGGCCGCCGGCCCGAGCCAGTCGCGCAGCGACGCCGGCAGAGCCGGGCCGCCGCCGCTCGCCAGCGCCGCCAGGAACAGCATCGCCGAAGCGACGAACAGCAGGTCCGCCGCCGCATTGGCGAGGGTTAGCACAGTCAGCCACTTGAGTTGCCGGCGGCGGCGCGGGTCGAGCGCGTCGAGCAGTGCCCGCAGCGGCCGCCGCGCCGGCCCCGGCTCAGCCAAACAAGGCCTCGAGGCTCGCCATCGCCGGCTCGAAGGTCAAATCGAGGTGCAGCGGTGTCACCGAGACATAACCGTCGGCGATCGACTCGAGGTCGGTCGAATGGCCGGGCGTTTCGACCGCCGGGCCGAGCCCGAACCAGAAGTAAGGGAAGCCGCGCGGGTCGCTGCGCTCGATGATCCGCAAGCGGCCGTAGTCGCGCAGGCCCTGGCGGCAGATCCGCACGCCCTTGATGGCGTCGGGGTCGAGGGCGGGGAAATTGACGTTGACGAGGGTGCGCGGCGCCATCGGCGTTTCGGTCAGCGGCCGCAGCACCCGCTCGGCCCAGGCCTCGGCGGCGGCGAACGGCACTCCGGCGCCCAGCCCCTGGCGGGCATAAGCCTGGCTCAAGGCGATCGACGGGACACCGGCCAGCGCCCCCTCCATCGCCGCCGAGACGGTGCCGGAATAGGTGACGTCCTCGGCCAAATTGGCGCCGCGGTTGATGCCGGACAGGATGAGGTCGGGCGGCGTGTCCTTCATGATATGGGCCAGCGCCATCATCACCGCGTCGGTCGGCGTGCCGCTGACCGAGAAGCGCTGGTCGGCATGGCACCGCAGCCGCACCGGCTGAGTCAGCGTCAGCGAATGACCGGTGCCCGATTGCTCCTCGCTCGGGGCCACCACCCACAGGTCGTCGGAGAGGCGGCCGGCGATGGCCTCGAGAAGCGCGAGGCCGCGGGCGTCGATACCGTCGTCGTTGGTCAGCA
>DAIPLM010000150.1:0-4658 GCA_036769205.1 Sphingomicrobium sp. | reverse complement strand
CGGGTAGCGCGAGCCAATGGTGCGGATCGCCGCTTCGACCTGGACCCGGACGAACGCCTGGTAATCATCGACGTCGAACAGGGCCTGGGCGGTGTCGATCACCCGCCAGACGATCTGCGCCGCCATCTCGATCGGGTTGCCGCGCTGGTCGTTGACCTTGATCTTCTCGGAGATGAAGTTGTTGGCGCGGACCGAAACTTTCTTGCGGATCAGCCACGGCCACACCCAGCGCAGTCCGGTGACCCGGTCGGTGCCCTTGTAGTCGCCGAACAAGGTGATCGCCGCCGCCTGGTTGGGTTGCAGCATATAGAAGCCGCAGGCGATGAGCAGCAGCAGGATCGGCCCGGCGATCACCGCCAGGATATGCGCCCAGGCGCCGTCGGCGCCGCGGGCGAGGTTGACGATCCCCCAGCCCTGCCAGGCAATGGCGACCAGCAGGATGATGAGCATGATGTAGCCGCTGAACGCGCTCGTCGGGCGCTCCCGGCTCGACGTCAGCGCGATGCCTTTCGATTCGGACATGTGATCGACTCCCCTTTATCTGATATCAATTTAATATCATCCTGGCGACGGCGTCAACTGGAATCGGCGGCAGCGGCCCGCTAAGGGCGGGGCCGGGAGAGCCACATGCGTCATCTATTGATTCTGGGAGTGTTGCTGATGTCGAGCGCCGCGCAAGCCAAGAGCGAGTGGAAGCTAGTCATCCACGGCGGCGCCGGGGTCATCAAGAAGGCCAACATCACCGCCGACAAGGAACGCGAGCTGGGCGCCGCGCTCGATGGCGCGCTTCAGACGGGTTCGACGATCCTGGCAAACGGCGGCAGCGCGCTCGACGCGGTCGAAGCCACGGTCCGGGTGCTGGAGGACAATCCCAATTTCAACGCCGGCCGCGGCGCCGTTTTCACGTATGACGGCAACATCGAGCTCGACGCCTCAATCATGGACGGCCGTACCCGCGCCGCCGGGGCGGTGACCGGAGTCACCATGACCAGACACCCGATCAGCCTGGCGCGGCGGGTGATGGAGAATAGCGAGCACGTCTTCCTCAGCGGCGACGGCGCCGATGCATTTTCCAAGGCGCAGGGCCTGGAGCAGGTCCCGCGCGCCTATTTCGAGACGCCGCTGCGGCGCAAGCAGCTCGAAGAGTTTAAGACCAAGAAAGTCAGCGCCCTCGACATCGAATATAAGTTCGGGACGGTCGGGGCGGTGGCGGTCGACGACGATGGCCATGTCGCCGCGGCAACCTCGACCGGCGGCATGACCGGCAAGCGCTGGGGCCGGATCGGCGACAGCCCGATCATCGGCGCCGGCACCTATGCCGACGACCGCGGCTGCGCCGTCTCGGGCACCGGCTGGGGCGAATATTTCATCCGTGTCGGCGTCGCCCATGAAATCTGCGCGCGGATGCGGCTCGACGGCACTGCTCCGCAAAAAGCGGCCGACGACGTCATGGCCGAGGTCAAGGCCCTGGGCGGCGACGGCGGCGTCATCTTGGTGACGCCCAAGGGCGACATGGTCTATTCCTTCAACACGCCCGGCATGTATCGCGGCATGGCCAGCAGCGCCGGCAGGACGGTCGCGCTCTACGGCGACTCGGAGGAGCGGTAGGGCAAGGCTTCGCGGCACCAGATGAGCTCGGCGGCGATCATCTCCTCCTCGCGGGCGAGGAAATCGGCCACCGCGCGGCGGAAACCGGCATCGGGCAAGAAATGGGCCGAGCGGGTGACGACCGGCTCATAACCCCGCGCCAATTTGTGCTCGCCCTGAGCGCCGGCCTGGACCGAGGCGAGGCCGTGGGTGATCGCCAAGTCGATGGCCCGGTAATAGCTCAATTCGAAATGAAGGAAGGGCACCTCCTCGATAGCCCCCCAATAGCGACCGTAGAGCGCGTCGGCGCCGATCAAATTGAGCGCGCCGGCGATCGGCTCCCCGTCCCGATAGGCCAGGAACAACAGGCAAGCCTCGCCCAGTGCCGGCCCAAGCCGGTCGAAGAAGTCGCGCGTCAAATAGGGATGGCCCCATTTGCGGCCGCCGGTGTTCTGATAGAAACCCCACATCGCCGCCCATTCCGCCGGGCCGATCTCGGATCCGCGCAGCGCCTTGATCTCCAGGCCCTCGACCGCCGCCGCCCGCTCCTTGCGGATTTGCTTGCGCTTGCGGCTCGCCAGCGCGCCAAGGAAATCGTCGAAGCTGGCATAACCACGGTTGTGCCAGTGGAATTGGATGCCGGCGCGGATCAGCCATCCCCGCCCGGCGAATTCGGCGATTTCAGCCTCATCAATGAAAGTCGCGTGCGCCGATGACAGGCCGTTCTGCGTGACCACCGCCTCGACCGCCGCGAGGAGCGCCTGCGGCGATCCGCCGAGCAGCCGCCGGCCCGGCACCGGCGTGAACGGCACGGCGATTTGCAGCTTTGGGTAATAGTGCCCGCCGGCGCGCTCGAAGGCGTCGGCCCAGCCATGGTCGAAGACATATTCGCCCTGGCTGTGGGTCTTGAGATAGGCCGGCGCTGCGGCGGCGAGCGCGCCGCCCTCGCCCTCGACCAGGATCGGCGCCGGCGTCCAGCCGCTCCCCTCCCCAACGCTGCCCGATTGCTCCAGCGCGGCGAGGAAATCGTGGCTGAGGAACGGGTCGCCGCGACCGGCCAGCGCGTCCCACTGGTCGGCATCGAGCGAGGCCACACCCGGCGCGATGCGCGCGCTTACCTGGCTTTCACGGTCGGCCATCGCCGTCCCAGATAGCGGCGTCGGCGTGAACCGCGGCTTGCCGCCGTTGCTCGGGATTGCGAACCGTCCAGCTGTAGAGGGGCATTCGCCGCCGAGCCCGCTCGACCCAGGGCTTGCCGAGCGCCTCTACGTCCACCGCCAGGAATTGGGGGTCGGCGAGCCACATCGAGATCCGCCGCTTCCACGCCGGCAGCCGGTCGCGCACGACCAGCCCGCGCCGCGCCGCCGGCCAGTGGCTCTTCATGATGCGCCCGATGCGCGCGTCGAAGCTCATGACTCCGAACGGGCCGGCATAGTCCGCCAAGGCCTGCTCGAGCGCCGGCGCCCAGCGCCAGATGTCCTTCTCTACCTTGATTTCCAGCAACAGCGGTACCCGCCCGTCGACCAGCGCCAGCAGGCTTTGCAGTGTCGGGATCGGCCCCTCGCCGAGCCGCAGGCGGAGCAGGTCCCTGAGCCTGGACGCGCCGATCCGCATCGGGCTGGCGCACAGCCGCATGGCGTCGGCATCGTGGAAGACGAGGATTTGGTTGTCGGCGGTCAGCCGCAGGTCGCACTCGATGCCGGCGCCGAACTCGAGCGCGGCGGCGAAGGCGAGCAGGCTGTTCTCGGGAAAGCCGGCGCCGTAATGCAGCCCGCGATGGGCAAAGCCCCCGGGGCCGGGATCCAGCGGGTCAGGGCCGGACGGCGACGATCGCATCCACTTCGACGGCAACGCCCAATGGCAGCACCGGCACGCCGACGGCGCTGCGGGCATGGCGCCCGGCCTCGCCGAACACCTCCTGCATCAGCTCGCTGGCGCCGTTGGCGACCTTGGGCTGGTCGGTGAAATCGCCATGGCTGTTGACGAACGCGCCCAATTTCACGACCCGTTCGACCCGGTCGAGCGAGCCCAATGCCGCCTTCATCTGGGCGATCAGCATGATGCCGCAGCGCCGCGCCGCCGCCTGGCCGGCCGCGAGGTCCATGTCCTCCCCGAGGCGCCCTTTGATCAGGCTGCCGTCCGCGTCGAAGCTGATCTGGCCGCTGATGTGCAGCAGTCCGTTGACCTCGACGGCGGGGACGTAGGAGGCGACCGGAGCCGCCGGCTGGGGAAGGGTGATGCCAAGCTCGGCAAGGCGCTGATCGATACTCATGGCGGGGCGATTGGCCCTTGCTCGCTTGCCCGTCAACCCTGGTGGCGGGTGACCGCGAACCCGCCCCAGCTCTGGCTGACCGGCATCAGCTCGATCGCATTGATATTGAGGTGCGGCGGCAGGTTGGCGAGCCACCAGAACAACTCGGCATGATCCTCGGCGGTCATCGGGTCCATGTTCGCATAGAGCGCGTCCGACGCCGCCTGGTCTCCGCCGGTGCGGACCACGGTGAACTCGGTCTCCGCCATGCCGGGCTCGACCGAGGTGACCCGAACGCCGGTGCCGGCGAGGTCGCACCGGAGGTCGAGCGAGAATTGCCGGACGAACGCCTTGGTGCCGGCATAAACCGCGCCGCCCTTGTACGGGTAAGTGCCGGCGACCGACGACAGATTGATGATCTGCCCACGGCGCTCGACCAGCTTGGGCAGCAAGGCCCGGGTCAGCGCCACCAGCCCGGAGACATTGGTGTCGATGACCTCCTGGATGCGGTCCCAATCGGTATCGGGCAGCGGTGTCGTCGGCGGTGCCAGGCCGGCATTGTTGAGCAGCAGGTCGATCTCGCCCCACGGCGGTGACAGCTTGGCGAGGCCGTCGACGGCGTCGCGGTCGCGCATGTCGACCTCGAGCGGCAGAAACGTCTCGCCCAGCTCCTCGGCCAAGGCGCGCAGCCGGTCGCCGCGGCGGCCGGTGCCGATCACCCGCCAGCCGCCGGCGGCAAAGCGCCGCGCCGCCGCCCGGCCAAAGCCGGACGTCGCGCCGGTGATGAGGATGGTCTTGGTCATGCGCTCTTCAACCTTTC
>DAIPLM010000012.1:0-15753 GCA_036769205.1 Sphingomicrobium sp. | reverse complement strand
GCATCACCGGCGGCTTGCCGAACTCGGTGATGTCGGCGCCGGCGAAGAAGGTCTGTCCCTCGCAGCGAATGACGACCGCCAAAATCGCGTCATCGGCTTCCGCCTCCGCGATCGCCGCCACCAGCCCCTGCCGCACCGCCGCCCCCAAGGCGTTGACCGGCGGGTTGTTCGAGGTGACGACCAGCACGTCGCCGTGGCGGTGCGTGCTGATCGGGCTGGCCTTGGCGGTGACGCCATCGAGGACGATCATTTTAGTCTCTCCCGATTATTAAAAGGCCGTGCGGCCATAGGTTTGGTGGTTGAACGGATGGCTGGCGCTAAGGCCGCCGTCGACGACCAGGGCGTGGCCGTTGACGTAGCTGGAGTCGTCGGAGGCGAGGAACAAGGCCGCGTGCGCGATCTCTTC
The DNA here is from genome assembly GCA_036769205.1 of Sphingomicrobium sp. Taxonomy (GTDB): domain Bacteria; phylum Pseudomonadota; class Alphaproteobacteria; order Sphingomonadales; family Sphingomonadaceae; genus Sphingomicrobium. The sequence goes on along the minus strand of DAIPLM010000012.1, from coordinate 15,347 downwards.
CGGCTGGCCGCCGCGCTTGAGCGGGTTCAGATGCCCGAGCCGGGCCTCTTTCCCGCTCTCCCGGGCCATGGCGTAGATCGGCCGGGTCATGCCGGTTTCGATCAGTCCCGGGCAGATGGCATTGACGCGGATGTTGGCGCCGGCGAGCTGAGTGGCGGCGACCTGGACCAGATTGATGACCCCCGCCTTCGACGCCGAGTAAGCCGGGCCGCCAGCGCCGGAGCGGATGCCGGCGACCGAGGCGGTGCAAATGATCGACCCGCCGCCGCCCGCCTTCATCGCCGGCGCCGCATGCTTGATGGCGAGCGACGGGCCGATCAGATTGACCCGCAAAATCTCCTGCCAGTCCTCCGGGCTTTGCTCGAAGATTGAGGCGAACCCGCCGGAGATGCCGGCATTGGCGAAAAAGATATCGAGACCGCCGAAGTCCTTTTGCGCGCGCTCGACCAGCCCCCGCACCGCCGCTTCGTCGCCGGCGTCGGCGGCGACGCCCTCGGTGCCCTCAAGCTCGGGCATGCCGAGGTCGGCGGCGATCACCCTCGCGCCCTCGGCGACGAACAAAGCGGCGGTGGCGAAGCCGATCCCCGAGGCGGCGCCGGTGACGATCGCGGTTTTGCCGGCGAGGCGGCCGGTCATTGTTCATCCCCCCTGCGCCAAAGGCGTGGGGAGGTGGCAGCCGCGCAGCGGCTGACGGAGGGGCCTCTCCACCATGCTCCGCATGGTCCCCCTCCCCATCGCTTCGCGACAAGGAGGATCACAGCCCCGCACCAAACGTGCTGCCGCCATCGACCACCAGCGTTTGGCCGGTGACAAAGCTGGCCGCTTCCGACGCCAGGAACACCGCCGCCCCGGCCAGCTCGCGCGGCTCGCCGATGCGTTTTAATGCGGCGACGCTGGTGACGCGCTTCAATATGTCGGGATTCTCCCACAAGGCACGGGCGAAATCGGTGCGCACCAGGCCGGGGGCAATGGCGTTGACCCGCACCCCGCTCGGCCCGAACTCGGCGGCGAGGTTGCGGACCAATTGCAAATCGGCGGCTTTGGAGATGTTGTAGGCGCCGATCACCGTCGAGCTGGTCAGCCCGCCGACCGACGAGACGATGATAATCGAGCCCGAGCCCCGCTCCAGCATCCCGGGCGCGACCATGCTGGTCAGCCAGTGGTTGGCGAGGACATTATTGTCCATGATCTTGCGGAACTGATCGTCGCTGATCCCCGCCATCGGCCCGAAATAGGGATTGGAGGCGGCGTTGCAGACGAGGACGTCGATGCGGCCCAATTGCGATCGGGTCTCGTCGACCAGGTGCCGCAGCGCCTCCTTGTCGGAGATGGAGGCGGCGATGGCGATGGCCCGGCCTTCGCCATGCTGCTCGTTGATCCCGACCGCGACCGCGTCGCAGGCGTCCTGCTTGCGGCTGGAAATGACGACCCGGGCGCCCTGCCCCGCCAGCCCCTCGGCGATCGCCCGACCGATCCCGCGCGACGAGCCGGTGACGATGGCGGCCTTGCCGGTGAGATCGAAGAGGGAAGTCATGCGGGCTCCGGCGCGTGCCTGGCGAACTCGATCCGCGCGATCGAGCGGTTGTGGACCTCGTCCGGCCCGTCGGCGAGGCGCAGGGTGCGGATTCCGGCCCAGCTGTGGGCGAGCGGCGTGTCCTGACTGACACCGGCGCCGCCGTGGGCCTGGATGGCGTCGTCAATCACCTGCAAGGCCATGCGCGGCGCCTTGACCTTGATCATCGCGATTTCGGCCTTGGCCGCCTTGTTGCCGGCCTTGTCCATCATGTCGGCGGCCTTGAGGCACAGCAGGCGCGTGGCATCGATCTCGATCCGCGCCTCGGCGACGCGCTGTTCCCAGACGCTATGCTCCGAGAGTTGCTTGCCGAAAGCGACCCGGCTCTGCAGCCTGCGGGCCATCAGGCCCAGCGCCTCTTCCGCTGCGCCAATGGTGCGCATGCAATGGTGAATCCGCCCCGGCCCCAGCCGTCCCTGGGCGATCTCGAACCCCCGCCCCTCGCCGAGCAGCAGGTTGGACGCCGGCACCCGCACGTCCTTGAGCGCGATCTCCATATGGCCGTGGGGGGCGTCATCATAGCCGTAGACGGTCAGTGCCCGCTCGACGGTGATGCCGGGGGCATCCATCGGCACCAGGATCATCGACTGCTGGGCGTGCTTGCGCTCTTGCGGGTCGGTCTTGCCCATCAATATGGCGACCTTGCAGCGCGGGTCGCCGGCACCGCTCGACCACCATTTCCGGCCGTTGATGACATAGTCACCACCATCGCGGGCGATGCTGCACTCGATATTGGTGGCGTCGGACGAGGCGACGCCCGGCTCGGTCATCAGGAAGGCCGAGCGGATTTCGCCGCGCATCAGAGGGCTAAGCCACTCGTCCTTCTGCGCGCGCGTGCCGTAGCGGTGCAGCACCTCCATGTTGCCGGTGTCCGGCGCCGAGCAGTTGAACACTTCGCTCGACCACATCACCCGCCCCATTTCCTCGGCGCACAGCGCATATTCGAGGTTGGTCAATTGCTCGCCCTCGAACGCGAAGCTCTCGTCGACATGGGCCAGCGCGCCGCCCGGCGGCATGAACAGGTTCCATAGCCCGGCCTCGCGTGCGAGTGGTTTGAGCTCCTCGATGATCGCCAGCGGCTGCCAGCGGTCGCCGCTGGCGAGCTGGCGGTGATAATCGGCCTGGCGCGCGCGGACCTGACTGTCGATGAAGGCGCGCACGCGGTCGCGGAAATGGGCCTGCCGCTCCGTCAGATCGAAGTCCATGCCCGCTCCTGAACACTGCGCGTTGCGATTGGGAACCGGCTAGGCCGAGTGACGCGCCGGGGCAAGGGGTGGAACGGCGCGCCCGCCGGCCCGTTGGCTGCGCATGCGATTGCTGATCCCATGTCTCGCTTTGCTTGCTATCGCCTGCTCGGCGGAGCCGGTGCGCAACGCCGCGACCAACGAAGGCGCGCCAGTTGAGTCCGGTGGTCCGGTTGCGCCGGTGGCCCCGGCCAATGTCGCGACGCCGCTGCCGCCGGAGAACCAGGCCGAGCCCGAGGACGCGAAGAGCCCACAGGCCGCGGCCGCCGTCCTGCGCCGCTATTTCGCGCTGGCCGCGGCCGGCCGCGATGCCGACGCCGCCCGGCTGTGGGGGGATGCGGGCGGCGCCGCCGCCTTCGCCGCCCGGCTGCGCGGTTTCGGCGATTTCCGCCCGAACGTCGCCGCCCCCGGCCGGGTCGAAGGCGCCGCCGGCTCGCTCTATGTCGACATCGCCTTGCAGTTGCTGCGCGACGGCCGCTCGCTTGCCGACGGGACCGCGGTCATACGCCGGGTCAATGACGTGCCGGGCTCGACCGCCGAGCAGCGCCGCTGGCATATCGACCGCATCACGCTGCAACCGTCTCCGCAGCCGATCGCCTATCGCTTCGTCGGCCGCTGGGCGTCGAACGAGCGCAATTGCGCCGACCGCGCCTGGCGCTTCACCGCTCACCGGCTGACGACCCCGTCTGGCCCGGTCTGCGATTTCCAAAGCGTTCGCGCGGTTCCCGGCGGTTTCGACATCGCCGCGCGCTGCACCGCCGACGGGCCGCCGGCCGACGACACCTTGCAGCTGCGCTTCGCCGAATCCGCCCGCGCCCTGCTGTTCGAATCGCAGTCGATCGCCGACGCCGGCCTGGTCCGCTGCCCCTGACTCGACAAGCCGCGATAGCCGCCCGATAGGTGGCGCATGGCTACCGACCTCGACCAATTCCGCGCCGATACAAGCGCCTGGCTGGAGGCGAATTGCCCGGCCGAAATGCGCCAGCCGATGGCTTCCGAGAAGGACGCCTGCTGGGGCGGGCGCCACTGGATCTTCCAGTCGGACGCGCAGCGCCAGTGGCTGGAGGCGATGGCGGGGCGCGGCTGGACCGTGCCCGACTGGCCGAACGCCTATGGCGGCGGCGGCCTGGCCCCGGCCGAGGCCAAGGTCCTCAAACAGGAAATGGCGCGCATCGGCGCCCGCCCGCCGCTGACCAGCTTCGGCATCTCGATGCTCGGCCCGGCCCTGCTTAAATATGGCAGCGAGGCGCAGAAACTTCGCTTCCTGCCCGAGATCGCCCGCGGCGAAATCCGCTGGTGCCAGGGCTATTCCGAGCCGGGCGCCGGCTCCGACCTCGCCGGCCTGCAAACCAAATGCGAGGACAAGGGCGACCATTGGCTGGTCAACGGCCAGAAGGTGTGGACCAGCTACGCCGATCAGGCCGACTGGATCTTCTGCCTGGTCCGCACTTCGAACGAGTCGAAGCACGGCGGCATCAGCTTCCTGCTGTTCGACATGGAGAGCCCGGGCGTCAGCACGAAGCCGATCCTGCTGATCAGCGGCAACTCGCCCTTTTGCGAGACCTTCTTCGACGACGTGCAAGTGCCCAAGGACCAGCTGGTCGGCGAGGTCAACAAAGGCTGGGACGTCGCCAAATATTTGCTCGGCCACGAACGCGAGATGATCAGCGGCATGGGGCTTGGCGGCGGCGGGTCGCTGGGCAAGCAGGTTGGGCCGATCGACGATCCTTTGCTGCGCGCCGAGATCGCCGCGTTTGACGTCGACGCCTTGGCCTTCGCGGCGATGAGCGAGCGCTTCCTTGACCAGTTGAAGGCCGGCGAAGCGCATCCGGCGATGCCGTCGATGATGAAATATGCCGGCACCGAGTTGAACAAGCGCCGGCACGAGCTGGTGATGGCCGCCGGCGGCTCCGACGCGCTGGAGTGGGACAGCGAGCGGTCGAAAAGCGGCAAGGCGGCGCGCGACTGGCTGCGGACCAAGGCCAATTCGATCGAGGGCGGCACGTCGGAAATCCAGCTCGGCATCGTCGCCAAGCATATCCTCAGGCTGCCGGGGGCCTGAAATGAGCCTGCTGACCGACGACCAGAAGCTGATCCAGGACACGGCGCGGGCCTTCCTCGCCGAGGAGGGCGGCATCGCCAGGCAGCTGCGCCATTGGCGCGACAGCGGCTGCAGCGATGGCTTCGGCACCGTTTTGTGGAAGCAGTTCGCTGAGCTCGGGCTGACCGGCATCTGCGTGCCCGAAAGCAGCGGCGGCGCCGGCATGGGCGCGACCGAGGCCGGGCTGGTGCTGGCGGAGATCGGCCGCAATTTGACCCCCTCGCCGTTCCTGACCACCGCCGTCGCCGCCGTCCGCGCGCTGGAGGGATCGGCACAGGCCGAGCGCTGGTTCCCGGGCATCCTCGCCGGCGAGACGGTGGCGGCGCTGGCGGTCGACGAGGGCAAGCATCACGATCCCGCCGGAGTTTCGCTCGAAGCGAAGCGGTCGGGCAACGGCTTTGCTTTGTCGGGCGTCAAGCAGTTCGTCGTCCATGGCGCTTCGGCAAACGTCATCCTGGTCGCCGCCCGCACCGCCGGAACACCCGGCGAGACGCAAGGCATCACCTTGTTTGCGGTCGACAAGGGCGCGAGCGGGCTGGAGGTCGAAAATGTCACTTTAGCCGACGCCTCCAAGGCGGCGCGGCTGACGTTCGCCAATGTCGAGGTGGATGCCGACGCGGTGGTGGGCGAAGTCGATGCCGGCTGGACGCCGCTGAGCCGGGCGCTGAACGCCGGCCGCGCCGGCGCCGCCGCCGAGCTGGTCGGGGTTGCCGCTGGCGCCTCGGAGATGACCTTCGACTATTTGAAGCAGCGCCAGCAGTTCGGGAAATTGATTGGCGAGTTCCAGGCGCTGCAGCACCGCGCCGCGCACCTCTATGGCGAAATCGAGATCGCCCGCGCCGCCGCGCTCAAGGCCGCCGAATTGCTCGACGCCGGCGACCCGCGCGCCGAGCTGATGGTCTCGGTCGCCAAGGCCAAGGCCGGCCACGGCGCCGCGCTCGCGGTCCAGGAAGGCGTGCAGATGCACGGCGGCATCGGCATGACCGACGAGCATGACATCGGCCTCTTCATGAAGCGCGAGGCGGTGCTGGCGGAACTGTTCGGCTCGCCCAACTTCCACGCCAACAGGGTCGCCGAACTCAGCGGCTACTAATCGCGCACCAGCAAAAAATTCATTTGCGCGGCGGCGATCGGCGCCTTGCGGTCCTTCTGCCAGGCCTGGGCCTCGACATTGGCGATGCGGGCGCCGAGGCGTTCGATGGTCGCCGCCGCGAATGTGTCGAATGGCTGGCCGGCGCGCATGTAGTCGACGGTGACGTTGATCGGCTTCATCGTCACCGCGGCATCGCCCAGCGCATGGCGGAGGGCCGAGAAAGCGGCGAACTCGAGCAGGCCGGCGATGGCGCCGCCGTGCAAATAGCCGGGGCGGCCGACGACATCTTCGTGGAACGGCATGACGAACATCGGCGCCCCGTCGGTGTCGGTCTCGGCGCGAAGCCGCAGCAATTGGGCATAGGGCGGGAGCGCGCTCATCGCGCGTCTCCTAGCTCAGGCAGCGGGTGCGGTCAGCCCCGCGTCTTGTAGCTGGCGACGATGCCGAGGATGAAGCTGGTGACCAGAGCGAGCTGAACCTTGCCCGACGGGTCGTGCCAGCCAAAATATTCCGCTCCCCAGCCGAACAGGCCGATGAACATCGCCATGGCAACACCGGCAACCATCAAAAGCCCTTTCGATTCGGCGCGGACAGATTTCCGGCCCCGCGATTGTGCACCTGGCTTGGTAAACATTCAGTAAAACTTGCCTGTGGCGGGGGCCGGAGCCATAGGGGCGACAACCGGCCAATGGAGTACAGCAAGCCCATGAAAGCCCGCGTTTTCGTCACCTTGAAGCCCGGCGTCCTCGACCCCCAGGGCAAGGCGATCCACCATGCGCTGGACGGTCTCGGCTTTGCCGGCGTCCACGACGTTCGCGCCGGTAAACTGATCGAGCTGGATTTGGCCGATGGCACCAGCGACGACGAAATCGCCGATATGTGCCGCAAGCTGCTCGCCAACACCGTCATCGAGAATTTCCGGATCGAGCGGCTGGCTGACGCCTGACGCCATGATTCCCGCATATTTCACGGATATTCAGGGTCCGCGATCAGGAGCAAGCTGAATGAAATCCGCGGTCATCGTTTTCCCCGGATCCAATTGCGACCGCGACCTCAAGGTGGCGATCGAGATGGTCACCGGCCGCCCGCCCGAGATGGTCTGGCACAAGGACAGCGAGCTGCCCGACGGCACCGGCCTGGTCGCCATCCCCGGCGGCTTTTCCTACGGCGATTATTTGCGCTCCGGGGCAATGGCGGCGCGCTCGCCGATCATGCGGGCGGTCAACGAGGCGGCGGGCCGCGGCGTGCCGGTGCTCGGTGTCTGCAACGGCTTCCAGGTGCTGACCGAGGCCGGGCTGCTGCCCGGAGCACTGATGCGCAACGCGGGCCTCAGCTTCGTATCGCGGCCGGTGCGGCTGACGGTCGAGAACAGCCAGAGCCTGTTCACCGCGCGCTATGGCCAGGGTGAGGAGATCGCCATCCCCGTCGCCCACCACGACGGCAATTACCAGGCCGACGCCGACACCCTCGACCGGCTGGAAGGCGAAGGCCGGGTCGCCTTCCGCTACGCCGAAAGCGTCAACGGCTCGGCGCGCGACATCGCCGGCATCATCAACGATGCCGGCAACGTGCTCGGCATGATGCCGCACCCAGAGCGGGCGATGGAGCCGGCGCACGGCAATGTCGACGGCAGACGGCTGTTCGAAGGCTTGCTGGAGGCGGTCGCCTGATCCTGGCCTAGCGGGGGACCCGCTTGGTCAGCAGGCGCTGGCATCCGGCTTGGCCCGGCGGCAACATGCACAAATACGCGCGGTCGGGGCCGTCGGAGTCGATCACCACCGTCCGTCGCTCCATCGTCATCGGATCAGTGAGGATGAGGATCGTCGCGGCGCTCGCCGGCGCGGCGATGGCGGGCAAGGCCAAGGCGGCAAAAGCGGTGATCATGCGCATGCGCTGCCCCTTTCGTTCCACCACTGAATCCGCCCCCGACGTTGAACGCGAAATGAATGGCCGGTTTGGTGGCCCGAGGCAATGCCGCTAGATGAACGCCCACGCGCCCGTAGCTCAGTTGGATAGAGCACGTGCCTTCTAAGCATGAGGTCGCTGGTTCGAATCCAGCCGGGCGCGCCAATCCCAACGGACGACTTATCCAAGGACCGAAGCAAGTGCGCGGTGCCTAGGATTCGACAGGCATTCAGAAAAACGGGTTCCACAATTGCCTTTTGCGTTCGAGACTGGACAAAACACCCGTAATTCTTTGCTCAAGGACTTGTTTTTTTTCTTATAGTTAGTACTATCATCCGCATGATGACTTTCGTCTTTCTGTCCGCACGGGATCCGCAGCGCCTCAAAATCGGCGCCTAGCCGGACGCGCGCGCTCCGCCAGCGCCACGTCCGGGTGAGCACAGGCATCCAGACAGCACACCCGGCCCGCCGGGACTTCAGCGACATGACGATGCCAGGCGAACGCTCTCCCGCCAACGCGGGAGCTCGCTCACGCCAGCAGGAAGACTTTTCATGACAAGCCAAACTCTCTCGCGGCCGCGCCCTTCCGAGGTCGCCCGCCGCACCGAGCAACTGCTCGACCGCTATCCCAACCTCAGCGAGCAGGAGCTGGCTGAGCTAATCAATCTCTTCGGCCGCCTGCCAATCCTCGAATTCGGGCTGATGACCGCCGACCGCCGGCTGTCGGGCAAGCTCGACGCCTTCAATCGCGAGCATGGCCGCAAGGTGCGCCCGACGCTCGCCTCGATCGCGGCGGTCACCGCGATACCACTGGTGATTGTCATCACCGTTCTCTGGTGGGCCTTCGGATGACGCTCGCGCCCAGCAAACCCAGTCCGGCCCAAGCCGGGGTGGACATCGTGTCCGACCGGTTCGTGGTCGAGGCCGACCGTCGGGTCGTCGGTATCGCCGTGCGCGCGCCTGGCGGCTACAAATTTTTCTCGTCGGACGCCGACTACAACCGATTCGAAGGGCAGACATTCGCCCGCGCGCGGGTGCTCGCCAACGCCATCGCCAAGCTCAATCGCCGGCTGCGCCGGCTTGCGGACGCTGGGACGCGCCAAGTCCCGGCGGTCCATTGACCGAGCGAGCGATGCCATGGCGACGCAACTTGCGGTTCAGGGTCCGGACCCGCGCCTGATCGCGCGGCGATGGGCGGCCCGCCATCAAGCGAGCCCAATCACCCTCGGCGATGGCGAGATTCACTATCTGACCGCCATGGCGCTGGCCGCCGACGACGATTTGGTGGCGCATCTGCTGCTGGCCAAGCTGCGGGTCGCGGCCAGGTCGAACGGCGCTGGCGGCGGCGGCTTGCCGGCGGCGCGAATGAACAGCCTGATCGAGTATGCCGACGGCGACGAAACCCACTGGGGCCGCCTGGCGCATCCGACGGCGGCGCCCGCCGCTGCCGATGGCGTCAGCGTCACCAGCCTGGTGGGCGCCGGCCTGATCGGGCTTCACGAGGGCCAGTCGATCGACTGGCCGGACGCCGACGGCGCCGCACGCCGACTCAAGATTCTCCAGGTCGCCGGCCGCAATGCCGGCGGCACATATGCAAGGATAGGAAAGTGACACCAATGACCAATGCCAATGGCCCATGGCGGACGCTCGCTGCCAACCGGCGCGCCATCGCCAGGGCGATCGCCGGGCCCAACCGACGACAGGAAAATGAACTTTCGCTGGCGCCTCTGATCCTAATCGTCCTCGGAACCCTGTTCATGCTGGGGGTGGTCATCAAGCCCATCTAGGGCTCAAACCAGCTTCCCGGGATTCATGATGCGCTTCGGGTCGAGCGCCTGCTTGATTGCCTTGAGCGCCGCCACCCGCTCCGGCGCCAGGCGGGCCAACTCGCCGCGCTTCATCTGGCCGATGCCATGCTCGGCGGAGATCGAGCCGCCGGCGGCGGTGACCAGGTCATGGACCAGTCGCGTGATCGCCGGCGCCTGGCTCTCGTACCAGCCCGGGGCGGAGGTGGCGCCGGCGCGGACGTGGAAATGGACATTGCCGTCGCCAAGATGGCCGAAACCGCTGGCAATGGTACCGGGAAAAGCCCGCTCGACCTGGCTGGCGGCCGCGACCATGAAACTGGGCATGGAGTCGACCGACACGCTGATGTCGTGCGCCAGCGTCGGCCCCTCGGCGCGCTCGGCTTCGGAAATCGAATCGCGGATCCGCCAGAAGGCCTCGGCCTGGGCCTCGCTGGCGGCGATGGCGGCGTCCTCGACCAGGCCGCGCTCGGCGAGCGGCGCCAGCAACTCCGCCAGCAGCGCCTCGGGCGGCTCGGCCAGCGAGCCGTCGTCGGTCAGCTCGACGAGCACGTGCCAGCCATGCGCGCCGGCCAGCGGCGCCCGGGTGCCGGGAATATGCTTGAGGACCAGCGCCAAACTGTCGGCCGGGACGATTTCGAAGCCTTCGACATGGGCCGTGCCACGCTCCAGCTCGCGCAGCACGGCCAGCGCCTCGGCCGGGCTGGCGAGCCCGAGCCAGGCGACGGCGCGGCCGCGGATCGCGAGGACGAGACGCAGCGCCGCCGCGGTAATGACGCCGAGCGTCCCTTCCGAGCCGATCAGCAACTGGTCGAGGCTGTAGCCGCGATTGTCTTTCTTGAGCCCCGACAGGCCATCATGGACCGAGCCGTCGGCGAGCACCGCTTCGACGCCGAGCACCAGCGCCCGCATGGTGCCGAAGCGCAGCACCTGGGTGCCGCCGGCATTGGTGGCGGTGAGCCCGCCGACGGTGCAGCTGCCGCGCGCGCCAAGGGTCAGCGGGAAGCGGCGGCCGGCCTGGGCGACGGCGGCATGCAAATTGGCGAGGATGACGCCGGCCTCGGCGACGGCGACATTGGCTTGCGCGTCGAGCGAGCGGATGCGATTCATCCGCCTCAGCGACAGCAGCAATGCCGAGCCGTCCGCGGGGGGTGTGGCGCCGGCGACCATGCCGGTATTGCCGCCCTGGGGCACCAGCGGCACATTAAGCTCGCCTGCCAAATGGACGATCGCAACCACTTCCGCGGTCGACGCCGGCGACAGGATGGCTGCGGCGCGGCCGTGAAAGCGCCCCCGCCAGTCGCTGAGCCAGGGGGCGATGTCGGCCGGATCGGTGATTACCGCCCTGGCGCCGAAACGGGCGACGGTCTGTTCGATCAGCTGGGCCTGGTTGGCGTCCACCACGCCCCTCTAGCGCCCCGCCCCGGCTTGCCGCCAGCCCCGCGCAGGTTCATTGAGCGCGGCATGGCGAAGCCCCCGTCGATCACCATTGTCGTCGCCCGTGCCATCAACGGCACGATCGGCAGGGTCGGCAATCTGCCCTGGCACTTGCCCGGCGACCTTCGCCATTTCAAGCAGGTGACGATGGGCACGGCGATGATCATGGGCCGCAAGACCTTCGACAGCCTGCCCGGCGTGCTGCCCGGGCGCCGCCACATCGTCCTCACCCGCGACAAGGACTGGCGCGTGGACGGCGTCGAGGTGGCGCACAGCAAGGAACAGGCGCTCGCCGCCGCCGGCGCCGACGCCGTCACCATCATCGGCGGGTCGGATATTTTCGCCATGTTCCACGACGATGCCGACCGCATCGAGCTGACCGAGGTGCTGGCGGAGATAGACGGCGACACCTTCATGCCCGACCCGCGCTCGGAAGGCCGCTGGCGCGAGATCGCCTGCGAGGATCATCTGCCCGAAGGCCGCCGCGAAGGCTTCCGCTTCACGACCCTGGTCCGCGACTGATTATTTGCGGCCGCTCTTGGCGGCGTAGGCGCGGAACCGCTTCATCTGCTCGGCCAGCACCGAGTCGACGGCGGGGGCAAGCTTGTCGCCATTGCTGCGGGCAAAGCCGGCGGCGCGATAGTCCAATGTCACCCGGGTGCCGCCGGCGATCCGCTCGAACTGGACATCCATCACCCCCGCCGCGCCTTCGTAGAGCAACGGCCCGAGCCCGCCGGTCAGGACGATCCGCTCATTGGGCTGGACGACGGCGACGCGCATATGCTCGACGCCGCCGCCTTTCCATTGCTCGCAGAAGCAGCCGCCGGCGCGCGGCTCGAGCCGCATGTTGGCGCCCTCGCCCGAGTAACTGTGCTCGCCGCTCCACCAGGCGCCGACCCGCACGAAGGCGGCCCAGGCCTGGGGGACGGGAACGACGAGGTTGACGGTCTCGCGGACCTCAAAGCCGTTGGGGCCGGCCGAGACGACCTCGGCGCTTGCCGGCGCGGCGAGCAGGATCAAAGCGGCGGACAGGAGCCTGAGCATCGGCCAAGCCTGACCGCAATCGTGGATGGAGTCTAGCCGTCGAGGATCAAGTCGATGGCGTCGGCCACCTGCTCGACCGGCCGCATGCCGTCGACCCGCCGAACCAGCCCCTTGGCCTCGTAAAACGGCAGGATCGGCTGGGTCTTGGCGCGATATTCGGCCATGCGCGTGCGCACCGTCGCCTCATTGTCGTCGGGCCGGCGCTTGAACTCATGGCCGCCGCAGATGTCGCACGTCTCCGCGACCTTGGGCGGGTGGAAGCGGTCGTGATAGGGGGCGCCGCAATTGGCGCAGGTGAAGCGGCCGGTGATGCGCTCGACCAGCGCCTCCTCGTCGACCACCAGCTCGATGACGAACGCCAGCGCCCGGCCGCGCTCGGCGAGCAGCAACTCGAGCGCCTCGGCCTGGGCGCGGGTGCGCGGATAGCCGTCGAAGATGGCGCCCTTGCCGGCGCTGGCGTCGAGATGCTCGCCGATCAGCGCGCTGACGATGGCGTCCGACACCAATTCGCCGGCGTCCATCACCGCCTTGGCCTCGATCCCCACCGGGGTGCCGGCACGGACCGCGGTGCGCAGCATGTCGCCGGTCGACAGCTGCACCATGCCGCGGTTGACCACCAGCCGCTGCGCCTGCGTTCCCTTGCCGGCGCCCGGCGGTCCGAGGAGGATGATATCCAACACCTGTCCCTGCTGCCCCTTCGATACGCGCCTTCGCAAGGCTCAGTCGCTACTCAGGATGAGCGGATTAAGGAAGTCGCTCATGCTGTGTAGGCATTGAGCGTAGCCGAACTGGCCAATCGAAGCACGTCAGCGGCGCTTGGCGCCCTTGAGCTTGGCCTTCTTGATGAGGTCGCCATATTGGTGGGCGATCAAGTGGCTCTGGATCTGACTGACAGTGTCCATCGTCACGTTGACGACGATCAGCAGGCTGGTGCCGCCGAGCGCGAAATTGACCCCCGCCTGGCTGGCGACGATTTCGGGCACCAGGCAGATGAAAGTCAGATAGAGCGCCCCGATGACGGTCAGGCGGTTGAGCAGATAATCGAAATATTGCTCGGTCGCCTTGCCCGGCCGGATGCCCGGGATGAAGCCGCCGTGGCGCTTCAGATTCTCCGACGTCTCTTCCGAATTGAACTGCACCGAGGTGTAGAAGAAGGTGAAGAAGATGATGCCGAGGCCATAGAGCGTCATGAACGCCGGCGAGCCGTGCTGGAGGAAGGTCGAGACGGTGATCAGCCAGTCGCCACTATCGCTGCCGGCGCTGCGGGCGCCGGCCATCTGCAGCACCGTCAACGGCATCAGCAGCAGCGAGGAAGCGAAGATCGGCGGGATGACGCCGGCGGTGTTGATCTTAATCGGCAGATGCGAGCGGTCCTGCTGCATCATTCCGCGCGCGGTCGCCCGCTTGGGATATTGCACCAGCACGCGGCGCTGGGCGCGCTCCATGAAGCAGATGAACAGGATGAGGACGGCGGCCAAGATGATGATGGCGATGACCACCATCGGGTCGAGGGCGCCTGAGCGGCCACCTTCGAGCAATTGGCCGAGCACACGCGGCAGGCCGGCGACGATGCCCGCCATGATGATCAGCGAGACGCCATTGCCGATCCCCCGGCTGGTGATCTGCTCGCCGATCCACATCAGGAACAGAGTGCCGCCGACCAGGCTGATGGTCGCCGCGACGCGGAACAGCATGCCCGGCTCGACGACCGCGGCGATGCCTTGCTGGGCGCCGATGCTCTCCAGTCCGATGGCAATGAAATAGCCTTGGACGGTGGTCAGCAGCACAGTCAGATAACGGGTATATTGGTTGAGCTTCTGGCGTCCGCTCTCGCCTTCCTTCTTCAGCGCCATCCACGACGGGTACATCGAGGTGCCCAGCTGCACGACAATCGAGGCGGTGATGTAGGGCATGACGCCCAGGGCGACGATGCTCATCCGCTCCAGCGCGCCGCCCGAGAAGGTGTTGAAGAAGTCGAGCACGCCGCCCGACTGGGTCTGGTAGAGCGAGGCCATGGCATGCGGGTCGATGCCGGGCATTGGCACGAACGACAGCAAGCGGAACAGGATCAAAGCGCCGAGCGTGAACCACAAGCGACGCTTGAGCTCGGTGGCCTTGGAAAAGCCCGACAGGGAAATGTTGCCGGCTAGGTGTTCGGCGGAGGATGCCATTCGGTGTCCTTGATGATTCGGTCGGTCTCAAACCAAACCGCTCATCCTGAGTTGCCGCTGAGCCTGCCGAGGCGGCGTATCAAAGGACTGTCCTTCGATACGGGCCTTCGCCTTCGCTCAGTCCCTACTCAGGATGAGCGGGAACTTGACGTGCCTATATAGTGGCACGGTTGCGAATGTCAGGCCTTCGCCGACTTGGCGGCCTTGTCGGCGATCCGCGCCTCGCGGGCCTTGCCCTTCTTGGCGGCGGCCTTGTCCTTGGCAGCAACGACTTCGATCAGTTCGACCTTGCCGCCAGCCTTCGCGACTGCCTCGATCGCGCCCTTCGACGCGCCGGCGACCTTGAAGCTGACCTTGGTGGTCAGTTCGCCCTTGCCGAGCAAACGGACACCGTCCTTGCCGCCGCGAGCCAGGCCAGCGGCCTTCAGCGCGGCGTGGTCGAGCGTGCCCTTGGTGTCGAGCTTCTTGGCGTCGATCATCTTCTGGATCGCGCCGAGGTTCACCTCGGCATAATCCTTGGCGAAGATGTTGTTGAAGCCGCGCTTCGGCAACCGCATGTGGAGCGGCATCTGGCCGCCCTCGAAGCCCTTCACGGCGACGCCGGAGCGGCTCTTCTGGCCCTTCTGGCCACGGCCGGCGGTCTTGCCCTTGCCCGAGCCGATGCCACGGCCGACGCGCATCCGGCCCTTGCGGGCGCCGGCATTGTCGCGGAGTTCGTTGAGTTTCATGTCGTGCACTCGCTTTCGCTTTTGTCGCGCCTGTCCCGGCGAAGGCCGGGACCTCGGGCCACACCGCGTGACCCGAATTCCTGGGATCCCGGCCTGCGCCGGAATGACGTCTACCTCGTCACGCTCACCAGATGCTGCACCTTGCGGACCTGGCCGAGGACCTCGGGGGTTTCCTCGACTTCGATCGACTTGTGCATCTTGTTGAGGCCGAGGCCGACGAGCGTCGCCCGCTGCGTCTTGTCGCGG
>DAIPLM010000149.1:0-4723 GCA_036769205.1 Sphingomicrobium sp. | reverse complement strand
TGTCCACGGCCGAGGTGAAAACGAAGCTCGCCGAGGTCATGGCGCTGCCCGCCGGCTCGCGTCATCGGCCGGCCGTCGCCCGCGGACCCGAACCCAGTTTCGAGAAAGTCGCCAAGCCCGTCGCTCCGTCGGAGCGCGAGCTGGCTTTGAACCCGCGCGCGCGCTCGGCGCGGCTGCGAACCGCGGTTCGCACCGATGCGCCCGCGTGGGACCAGGGAGGAAATGCATGAGCGCGCACGGCTTCAAGTCGGTGTTCATGGCCACCAGCGTCGTCGGCGCGGCGCTCGGCTGCTACCTCATCTCGCTCAATGTCGCTTCGGAGCGCGCCGCCCTCGAGAATGTCGAGGAAAAGATCGTCCTCGCCCAGCGCGACATCCGGGTGCTGCAAACGGAAATCGGAACGCGCGGACGGCTCGCCCAGCTCGAACGCTGGAACGCCAGGTTCATTCGCCTGTCGGCGCCGTCCGCCGACCAATTCGTCGAGGGCGGCTTCCAGCTGGCGGCGCTGGTCCGGCCCGACAAGCGGCCGCAAATCGAGGCGCCGGTGGTGCTCGCCGCCGCGCCCGCGCCCGAGCCGCTCGATCGGCCGGTGGTAACCAGCGACGCCGACGACACGCCGCCGCCGACGTTCGCCAAACGCGGCGACGCCGCCGACTACTTGCACATCGCGAGCTATGCCAAGCCCGAGCCGGCGGCGGCCGCCAAACCGAAAAAGTCGGCCGCGACCGTTACGGCGAAACCGGTGAAAAGCGCGGCGGCCGACCCGCTGGCGCCCTTGCCGACTAGTATCGCATCGGCCAAGGCCAACGCTCCCAAACCGTTCGCCGCAAAGCCCAAGGACCACAGCTCGGCCCAATGAACGCGCCCACTCCCGCTCTCGTCGCACGGCCCGAGCGGCTTCGTCTCGTCGGACAACGGCGCCAGGTGCTGGCGCTCATGCACCAGCGGCTGATGTTCGCGATGATCGTCTATGGCGGGATCATCGCGCTCATTGCCTTGCGCATCCTGTGGCTAGCGGCGTTTGGCGACCATGCCGGGCGCAAGGAAGGCGTCACCGCTTTGATCCCCGAGCGCGGCGACATCGTCGATCGCGAGGGCCACCCGCTGGCGCGGACGATCGACGCCTGGACTATCTCGCTCCACCCGCAAAAGGTGATCGGCAGCAAGCTCGAGCTGGCCCGCAACCTGGCCCGGCTGATGCCAGACAAGGACGAGGCCGCTTATTTCGCCATGCTGCGATCGAACAAGTCGTTCTTCTATCTGCGCCGCCGGGCGCCCCCGCAATTGGTCGAGGCGGTCAACGCGCTCGGCGAGCCGGGCCTCGCCATCGACCGCGAGCCCGACCGACTCTACCCGCAAACCAGCCTCGCCGCCCATGTCGTCGGCTACACCGACGTCGACGGCAACGGCATGGCCGGCGCCGAGCGGGCCTTCCAGGATCGCCTGTCCGACCCGGCGCTACGCGGCAAGCCTTTGGTGCTGTCGATCTCCAGCCGCATCCAGCAGGCGCTGGAGAATGAATTGAAGGCGGCGGTGACCGAATTTTCGGCGATCGGCGCCGCCGGTATCGTTATGGACATCCACACCGGCGAAGTGCTGGCCCTGACCTCGCTGCCGCAACTCAATCCCAATGTCGCCGGCCAGGGCTCGCCGGAGGCGCGCTTCAACCGGGCGACGCTCGGCGTCTATGAATTGGGGTCCACCTTCAAGCCGTTCACGGTGGCGATGGCGATGGATAGCGGCATCATCAAGTCATTCGGCAAGATGTACCCCTGCCCGCAGGAGCTGCACGCCTACGGCCAGATCATCCATGACACCCACCCGTTCGGCCGCGCCTGCTCGGTCGCCGAGATCATGAAGGAAAGCTCTAACATTGGCACGGCCCAGATCGCCGACCAGATCGGCCGCGACCGGCAGAAGGCGTTCCTCAAGAAGATGGGCTTCCTCGACCCGATCGCCATCGAGCTGATGGAAAAGGGCCGGACGCTGACGCCGGGCAAGCGCTGGGGGCCGTTCGAGACGATGACGGTCGGCTATGGCCATGCGGTGGCGGTGACGCCGCTGCACCTCGCCAGCGGCTATGCGACTTTGTTCAACGGCGGCATCTATCGGCCCGCCACCATCCTCAAGGTCGATCGCGACCATGCCGTCGGCAAGGGCCACCGCGTGTTCAGCGAGGAGACCAGCTACAAGATGCGGGCGCTGCTGCGGCTGGTGGTGACGGACGGCACCGGCCGGAGCGCCAACGCGCCCGGCTATCGGGTCGGCGGCAAGACCGGCAGCGCCGAGAAATATTTCGATCGGTCGCGGCTGGTGACCAGCTTCGCGGGCGTTTTCCCGATGGACGAACCTCGCTATGTGATCGTTGTCATGCTCGACGAGCCCAAGGCCACCGCCAAGACGTTCGGATTCCACACCGCCGCGTGGAACGCGGGGCCGGTGGTGTCGCGGACCATCTCCCGCATCGCCCCGATGCTCGGCGTCCGGCCCGACAAAAGCCGCGAGCCCAACATGGCCGAGGTCCTGCCCTTCGTCCACGAGGAGAAGTGAACTCGTGAACCTGCGCGAACTCGCCGGCGTCGCGAGCGATTCCACGGTGACGGGCTTCGCCATCGACCATCGCAAGGTGTTGCGCGGCAACATTTTCGGCGCCTTTAGGGGTAGTCGCTTCAACGGCGAGGACTTCATTCCGCAAGCCATCGCCAATGGCGCCGTCGCCGTCGTCGTCCGCCCCGAGGCCAGTGTCGAACGCGTCGCGCACGTCGCCGACGCCGAGCCGCGCGCCTTGTTCGCCCGGCTGGCGGCGCAATATTTCGCGCCTTATCCGGAGGTGATCGTCGCCGTCACCGGTACCAACGGCAAGACCTCGACCGTCGAGATGACTCGCCAGATGTGGCGGATGGCCGGCCACCGCTCGGCGTCGATCGGGACATTGGGAGTCACCACCGCCGACGACCAGGTCAAGACCGGGCTGACGACGCCGGACGTCGTCACCTTCCTCAACAATGTCGCCGGGCTCGAGCGGATGGGCGTCAGCCATGTCGCCTACGAGGCCTCGAGCCATGGCCTCGACCAGTATCGCGCCGAGGGCGTGCCGGTCGCGGCCGCCGCCTTCACCAATTTCTCTCGCGACCACCTCGATTACCATCCCGACATGGGCGCCTATTTTGCCGCCAAGATGCGGCTGTTCGACGAGGTGGTCGACGCCGACGGGACGGCGGTGGTGTGGGTCGGCGACGCCAAGTCGCAAGAAGTCATCGGCCATGCCAGGAAGCGCGGGCTGAAGCTGCTGACGGTCGGGCCGGAGGCGGAAACGATAGCGCTGGTCGGCCGCGCCGCGACTCCGCTTGGCCAGTCGCTTATCATCCGCTTCGCCGGCAAGGAGCATAAGCTCGGCCTGCCTCTGATCGGCGCCTACCAGGCCGCCAATGTCCTGGTCGCGGCCGGGCTGGTGCTGGCGACCGGCGGCGACTGGGCGACGACCTTGGCGGCGATGGGCCGGGTGTCGCCGGTGCGCGGGCGGCTGGAGCGGGCGGTCATCAGCCGCGCCGGGGCGCCGCTCTATGTCGATTACGCCCATACCCCCGACGCGCTGGACGCGGCGATCGCGGCGCTGCGCCCGCATGTGAAGGGCCGGCTGATCACCGTCTTCGGCGCCGGCGGCGACCGCGACACCGGCAAGCGCGCGCCGATGGGCGAGGTCGCGGCGCGCGGCTCCGATCTGGTCATCGTCACCGACGATAATCCGCGCGGCGAGGATCCAGCCGTGATCCGGATGGCGATTCTGCAAGGCGCGGTCGGCGCCACCGAGATCGCCGGCCGCCGCGAGGCGATCGCCGAAGCGCTGCGGCTGGCCGGCGCGGACGATATTGTCCTCCTCGCCGGCAAGGGCCATGAAACCGGGCAGATCGTCGGTAGTCAGGTCTTCCCATTCGACGACGCCGAAGTGGCGCGGGAGTGCGCGGCGTGAGGGGGCGGAATCCCATTAGCTCCTCCCCGCGCCTGCGGCGCAGGGAGGAGCGAGGATGAGGCCGCTGTGGACCAGCGCCGAGATCGAGGCGGCTTGCGGCGGCAAGGCGAGCGCATCGTTCGACGTCGCCGGCGTCACCTTCGACAGCCGCGAGGTCGGGCCGGGCGATTTGTTCGTCGCCATGCCGGGGACGACACAGGACGGCCACCACTTCGTCGGCCAGGCATTCGCGGCCGGCGCGGCGGGCGCGATCGTCTCGCGCCCCGTCGACGGCCCGCATGTGCTGGTCGCGGACGTCGCCGCCGCGCTGACCGCCCTCGCCATCGCCGCCCGCCAGCGCACTCGGGCGAGGATCATCGGCGTCACCGGCTCAGTTGGTAAAACCAGCACCAAGGAGGCGCTCGCCGGCGCCCTCGAACGCGGCCGGCAGGGGCCGGTGCACAAGTCGGTGAAGAGCTACAACAACCATACCGGCGTGCCGTTGAGCCTGGCCCGCATGCCGCAAGGCAGCGCCTTCGCGGTGCTGGAAATGGGCATGAACAATGCCGGCGAGATCGCGGCGCTGACCAGATTGGTGCGGCCGCACGTCGCCATCGTCACCGCCGTCGCGCCGGCCCATATCGAGAACCTCGGCAGCATCGAGGCCATCGCCGACGCCAAGGGGGAAATATTCGCCGGGCTCGAGCAAGACGGCGTCGCCATCATCCCCGAGGACAGCAAGCAGCGCGACCGGCTGGTCCGCGCCGCGCGCGG
>DAIPLM010000148.1:0-4730 GCA_036769205.1 Sphingomicrobium sp. | reverse complement strand
GCGTCTGCCTCGACGCGCTCGACCCGGCGATCCTCGCCTGGCGGCAAATCGTCATGTTCGCGGCTCTGGCCTCGATCTTTCTTGGCGCCATCGCCGCCTACGGCCAGACCAATATCAAGCGGCTGCTGGCTTACTCGTCGATCAACAATGTCGGCTTTGCGTTGGTCGGCCTCGCCGCCGGCGGCGCTCGCGGCGCCTCGTCGGTTTTGTTCTACATGACCGTCTATGTCGTCATGACATTGGGCGCCTTCCTCGTCGTGCTGCGCATGCGCGACGAGAGCGGCGAGCCGGTCGAGACCTTGGAATCGCTGTCCGGCCTGTCGCAGACCCGGCCCGGCCTCGCCGGCGCCTTGGCGATCTTCATGTTCAGCCTCGCCGGGGTGCCGCCCTTGTTCGGCTTCTGGCCCAAGCTGCTGGTGTTCTGGGCGGCGATGGACGCCGGGCTGGTCGCGCTTGCCGTCGCCGGCATCATCGGCGCGGTGATCGGCGCCTATTATTATCTGAAGATCGTCAAGATCATGTATTTCGACCCGCCGGCTGCGCCTTACGCCCGGGTCCGGGAGCCGGCTGAGACGTCATTGATCTTCGTCTGCGCGCTGGCCGTCAGCCCGCTCGGCTATCTCCTCATCGGCCCGCTCGGGCGGCTGACCGACCAGGCGGCGGGAAGCCTGTTCTGAGCCGCATCCGCATCGTCGAGCGGACCGGCTCGACCAATGCCGACTTGCTCGCCGACGAAGGCGCGGTCGAGGGCGAATGGCTGGTGGCGCTCGCCCAGGACGCGGGCAAGGGCCGGCAGGGCCGCCAATGGCAATCGCTCGCCGGCAATTTCTTCGCCTCAACATTGGTCGAATTGCGGCCCGGCGACCCGCCGGCGCCGGCCTTGTCGCTGGCGGCGGGCCTGGCGCTGATCGAGGCGGTGGAAACGGCGGCCCCGGACGCCGGCCTGCTGCTGAAATGGCCCAACGACCTGATGCTTCGTCAAGCCAAGCTTGCCGGCATCCTGCTCGAGCGATCGGCGGACCGCATCGTCGCCGGCTTCGGCGTCAACCTTGCCATCGCTCCACAGATAGAAGGGCGGGCGACGGCCAGCCTAGGCGGCGCTATCAGCCCGCAGGCCTTCGCGCCCTTGCTCGCGGCCAGCTTCGCTCGGATCCTGGCCGCCTGGCGAGCATCGGATCCGGCCAGCTTCGCCCGCGCTTGGCTGGAGCGCGCGCACCCGTTCGGGACGCCGCTGCAAGTCCATTCGAGCGCGGATGAACGCGTCAGCGGCACCTTCGAGGGCATCGAACCGGATGGCGCCATGCGGCTGCGGCTTGGCGACGGCCGCATCGACACCTTGCGGGCCGGCGATGTCACCCTCGCCAACCCGCCTTCGGAGCGCTAGGGGCGGCGCATGCTTCTCGCCATCGACGCCGGCAACACCAATGTCGTCTTCGCGCTCGTCGAACCCGGATCGGGTCCGGGGCAGGTTGACCGCATCCGCGCGCGCTGGCGGATCGCCACCGACCCGCGCCGGACGGCCGACGAATATGTCGTCTGGCTCAACCAATTGCTGGAACTCGAGGGCCTGAGCCGCAAGGACGTCACCGCCGTCATCATCGGCACCGTCGTCCCGCGCGCACTGCACAATCTGTCGGTTCTGTCGGCCAAATATTTCAAGGTCGAGCCATTGGTCGCCGGCCAAAGCGAAGCCGAATGGCCGATCGCGCTCGACGTCGACGAGCCGCAAAGCGTCGGTGCCGACCGCGCCCTCAACGCCATCGCCGGCCATGCCCGCCACCCGGGCGACCTCATCATCATCGACTTCGGCACCGCCACTACCTTCGACGTCGTCGACTTCGCCGGCGCCTACAAGGGCGGCATCATTGCCCCCGGCCTAAACTTGTCCCTCGACGCTTTGGTCGCCGCCGCCGCCAAATTGCCGCGGATCGCGGTCGAGGCGCCCGAAGACACGGACGTCATCGGCCGCACCACCGAGAGCCAGATGCTGGCCGGCATCTATTGGGGCTATGTCGCCATGATCGAGGGGTTGGTGGCGCGATTGAAGGCGCAGATCGGTCGGCCGGTGACGATCATCGCCACCGGCGGCCTGGCGCCCTTGTTCGAGCGCCACGGCAAATTGTTCGACATCGTCGAGCCCGATTTGACCGTCCAGGGGTTGAGCCTGCTGTATCGACAGGTGCGGGCCGGCTGAGTGGAATGACCCCGGGCGACGAACTTCTTTTCCTGGCCCTTGGCGGCTCCGGCGAAATCGGCATGAACGTCAACCTTTACGGTTGCCGCGGAAAATGGCTGATGGTCGACCTCGGTTTGACCTTCGCCGACCCCGATTATCCCGGCATTGACCTCATCCTGCCCGACCTCGAGTTCATCGAGGAGCGGCGCGACGATCTCGTCGGCATCGTCCTTACCCACGGCCATGAGGACCATATCGGTGCCATCCCCTATCTGGCCGCCGAGCTGAAAGTGCCGCTTTACGCGACCCCGTTCACCGCCGGCCTCATCGCCGGCAAGCTGGAAGAGGAGGGGTTATCCGGCCAGGTCGAGCTCAACATCGTCGAGCGCGACGGCTGGATCGACCTCGATCCGTTCCGCGTCGAGTTCGCCGCGCTCGCCCATTCGATCCCCGAGGGCAATGGCCTGCTGATCGAGACCACGCACGGGCGCATTTTCCATACCGGCGACTGGAAGATCGACGAGACGCCGGTGCTCGGCGAGCCGTCGAGCGTCGAAACCTTGAAGAAGATCGGCGACGACGGCGTGCTGGCTTTGGTCTGCGATTCAACCAACGTCTTCCAGGACTCGCCTTCGGGCTCAGAAGCGGGAGTCCATGACGGCCTGCTCGGCGCCGTCGAGGCCGCGCGCGGGCGGGTGCTGATCACGACTTTCGCCTCCAACGCCGCCCGGCTTCAGACCATCGGCCGGGTCGCCGACGAGACCGGCCGCCGGGTGTGTGTCGCCGGCCGCTCGCTCGACCGCATCCTCCGCGTCGCCCGCGCCACTGGCTACCTGCTCGATTTCCCAGAGCCGATTCGCTTCGACGAGGCCATGCGCCTGCCGCGAGAGGAATTGCTGATCATCGCCACCGGCGGGCAGGGCGAGGCCCGCGCCGCACTCGGCCGAATCGCCTTCGGCCAGCACGAGCTCAAGCTGACCGAGGGCGACACCGTCATCTTCTCCTCGAAGATCATCCCCGGCAACGAGATGGCGATCGGTCGGACGATGAACGCGCTCAGCGATTCCGGCATCATCGTCGTCACCGACCGCCAGGTGCACATCCACGTTTCGGGCCACCCCGGCCGCCCCGAGCTGGCGGAGATGTACGGTTGGATCCGCCCGCAAATCGTCGTTCCCGTCCACGGCGAGGCGCGGCACATGGCCGAGCAGGCCCGATTCGCCTTGAGCCAGGGTGTGCCGTCGGCGATCTACCAGAAGAACGGCGACGTCATCCGCCTTGCCCCGGACGGCCCCGAGAAAATCGGCGAGGAGCGCACCGGCCGGCTGGTGCTCGACGGCGACGTCATCCTGCCGGCGGACGGTTCGACGGTGAACGAGCGCCGGCGG
This sequence comes from Sphingomicrobium sp., assembly GCA_036769205.1. Classification (GTDB taxonomy): domain Bacteria; phylum Pseudomonadota; class Alphaproteobacteria; order Sphingomonadales; family Sphingomonadaceae; genus Sphingomicrobium. The sequence goes on along the minus strand of DAIPLM010000148.1, from coordinate 1,166 downwards.
ATCGCCGCCAATGGCCTGATCACGGTCAGCGTCCCACTCGACGCCAACGGCCGCCTCGCCGGCGAAGTGGTCGTGCGGCCGTTCGGCGTGCCGATCGAGCAGGACCGCGAAGATTTCCTCGCCGACGCCGCCGACGCCGGCCGCCGCGCGGTCAGCGACGGCGCCGACGAGGCGAAGATGCGCGAGGCGGTGCGGCTCGCCGTCCGCCGCTGCGCGACCTTGTGGACCGGCAAGAAACCGGTGGTCGAAGTGATGCTGGCGGTGGCGACCAAGTGAAGCTCGGCTCGATTGTCGCCATCTATTTCCTGTTCTGGGTGGCGAGCGCCTTCCTGCTGCTGCCGTTTGGCGTCCGCACCGACGAGGAAGCGGGCACCGAAAAAGTCCCCGGCCAGGCCGACAGCGCCCCGCACCGCTTCGACGTCGCCCACCACGTCTTCAAGGCGACCCTGCTGGCGAGCCTGCTGTTCGTGGTCTTCTACGCCAATTGGTATTTCGGCTGGATCAGCGTCGACGACCTCGACTTCTACAATTAAAAATCCTCCCCGGGACGGGGAGGGGGACCGTCCGAAGAGCGGTGGAGGGGGCGTGCTACGTGGCTAACCCCTCCGTCAGTCGCTTCGCGACTGCCACCTCCCTTTCCAGGGGAGGATTTAGCGCGCCCTCTCGATCGCCTGGGCCAGCGCGACATAGAGCTTGCCCATGTCGGACGACATCAGGGTCACCGCCAACAGGCCGCCGTCGCGCTCGGCATGGACCCGGCGCAGCATCGCCTCAAAGTCGTGGACGTAGCGGTTGACCGATTCGTGGAATTCGCGGTCGGTCTCGTAATGGGCGGTCAACGCCTTGGTCTCGGTGCCGCCGATCAGGCGCGCGGCGCGGCGGGTGAAGACGCCGCGGTCGCCCTTCAGATAGGCCGCCCAGGCGCGGTCATCGACCTCGTCGGCCATGATCTTGCCGACGTCGATCGAGGCGGAGTGCATCGAATCGATCAATAGCGACACGCGTTTGGCGAACGCCTCGCTGTCCTGCTGGCGGTGCAATTCGCTGCTTTCCTGCAGGTGGGCCTCCAGCGCCGCCGCGCTCTGGCCGATGTTGATCATCTGCTGGGTCAGCCGTTCCGACACTCCGCGCGCCGCTTCCAGCGCCCGGGCGGCGACGGTCTCGAC
>DAIPLM010000147.1:0-4738 GCA_036769205.1 Sphingomicrobium sp. | reverse complement strand
CCCGAACGCTCCTGCGCGGGCTGCACAACAGCGAGGGACCGGAAATGAAAAGCTCGAAACTGCTCGCCATGGCCGCCGGCCTGGCCGCGCTCGCCGCCTGCGGCGGCAACACGGACGAGTATAATGCGGACAATGTCGACGCCAATGCGATGACCGTCGACAACACGATGGCGCCGGCCGACAATGTCACCATCGACGCCAACAGCGTCACCGTCATCGACAACAACATGGCGGCGCCGACCGACGCCAACATGACCACCAACGCCACCGACAACACCACCAACAGCTACTGATCGGGCGGAGCACGCACCGAGGGGGCGCCAGCGGTCACCGCCGGCGCCCCTTTCTTTTGCCGCCAGGCGCCGCCGGCGCTATGCTCGCCGCCAGAGGAGAGCCGCCATGGCCAAGGGCCAGAAGAAATCGAACAAGGAAATCCGCAAGCCGAAGGCCGACAAGGGCAAGAAGCAGAATGCCTCCAACCCCTCGAACAAGTCCGGGCAGACCGGGCTGAAGGTGTTCGACTAGCAGAAGCATCGCCGAGCCCAAGGGAGGTCTTGCGCGGCAAAGGCGAGCTTGGGCGAAGTGCCGATGCGACGCGGACGGCCTGCGGCTGAAGGCCGGCAGGACCGACGGCGCGGTTTCACTCCGCGCCGGCTCGCTTCAGCAGATTGCACCCCATGACCCAGATCCGCATCCTCGTCGACGCCGACGCCTGCCCGGTGAAGGAGGAGATTTATCGCGTCGCTTACCGGCGGGAGGTGCCGGTCAAGGTGGTCAGCAATGCGCGCATGAGGCTGCCGGACCATCCCCTGATCGAGCGGGTGCTGGTCAGCGATGCGTTCGACGCCGCCGACGACTGGATCGCCGAGCAAGCGGACGCCAAGGCGGTGGCGATCACCGGCGACATCCTCCTCGCCGACCGCTGCCTCAAGAAAGGCGCGACGGTGATCGGGCCCAACGGCAAGCCGTTCACGGCGGCAAGCATCGGCTCTGCCATCGCCACGCGGGCGATCATGGCCGATTTACGTGTCGCTGCCGACGGCATCACCGGCGGCCCGGCGCCGTTCACCAAGGCGGACCGGTCGCGGTTCCTGCAGGCGCTGGACGACGCGCTGGTGCGGCTGGCCGCACGCTAGGCGCAGCCCTCGACATAGCCGAGCGCCGGCATGGTGCCGACGTGCATCAGGCTGACCTTGCCGTCCCCGCCGATCTCGAAGCGAAGCGCCGGATCGCCGCCGCCCGCATTGGGCGCGGTCAGATATTTGGCTGGCGCGTCCTGATATTTGTGAGCGGTCTCACGGAAGCCGGGGAAAGCGGCGCGCACCTGCGCCTCAGTGGCGCCGGCGCCGATGCCCTCGACCAGTTTCACATCCGAGCGCTCGCCGACGGTGACGCGGCGCACTTTGCCGCCCTCGACGATGGCATAAACGCCGGGGAAGTCGGGCGAGCTGACCGTTCGGCACTCGTCCGAAATTTGCGCGCCGCGCTCGGCCCAGCCGCTCCCCGCCGGTACTGGCTGGCCGATTTTGAGCATGCCCAGCCCCTCGAGTGTCAGCACGTTGGCGGCCGGCGAAGCTTCGGCGGGCGGCGTCGGCGCGGGCGACGGTGGGTCTGTAGCCGGCGCCGTGCGTTCGGTCGCGGTGCCGGGCACTTCGTCCGGCGCGGCCGCCGGCTCGGACGAACAGGCGGCCAGGCACAGCAGGATGACCGGGGCAGCCAGGAGTGGCTTCATTCGCTAGCCCAGGCGCTTGCGGTTGCCCCGCACGCGCTTGCCGTAAACGCCCAGCGCCTTGCGCGCTGCCGCTTTGGGAGTCTTGACGCGCCCGCCGGCGAGCGCGCCGGCCAGCTCGAACCCGGCCTCGACCTTTTCGCTGACCATCCGCTCGACTTCGCGCCCCGCGGCGGGGCCGCCGGCCATCACCCGCCATGAGCGCAGCGTGGCGACCATAAAGGCGTCGGCGCACAGCCACGAGGCGTCGAACATCAGGCGGGACCAGTCGGCAGTCGGTTGGGAGCGGCTCATAGGAATCCTTTGGTGAGGGGAGAATTGGGGCAACGCGCGGCGCGGCGATGCGGGTCCGTGGGCGCCCCCGGCCCGCACTGCCATCCCCGGCGGAACCTTTGGCCTCGCTTGCTCGCTCCTTGGTATGACGCCCGCAACCCCCGAAGGAGACCCTGCCATGACCGTCAACACCGCCACCGCCCGCTACGAAGGCCTCGGCAAGGCCGGGCGCGGCCATGTCGCCAGCAAATCGGGCGCGATCGACGCGCCCTACGGCTTCGGCACAAGGTTCGAGGGCCAGCCGGGCACCAACCCCGAGGAGATGGTCGCCGCCGCCCACGCCAGCTGCTTCACCATGGCCACTAGCCTGGCGCTGGCCGGCGCCGGCCACGATGACGGCACGCTGGAAACGGAATGCCAGGTGACTCTGGAAAAGGACGGCGCCGGCTTCACCGTCACCCGCTCCGCCCTCAAGCTGACGGGCAAGGTGCCGGGCATCGACCGCGCCGAGTTCGAGCGGCTGGCGGGCGAGGCCAAGGCGGGCTGCCCGATCTCCAAGCTGCTCAATTGCGAGATCACGCTGGAGACGGTGCTGGCGGAGGAGATGGCGGCCTGAGGCGGCGCTGCGGCGCGCGTGGTGGCTGGCTCATCAGTTGCCGACCCTTGCACTTTGTACGGGAATTTGTACATTGTCGCACATGAACTCGATCAGCTTCTCCGAGAGCCGCGCCAATCTGAAGGCGCTGATGGACCGCGTCGTCGCCGACAGGGCGCCAGTGACGATCACCCGTTCGCGCGGGCAGGAGAATGTGGTGATGCTCTCCGAAAGCGAATGGGCGTCGATCGAGGAAACGCTTTATCTGCTGAGTTCTCCGGCGAACGCCGAGCGTTTGCTCGAAGCGGTTCGCGGGCTGGAGGCCGGCAATGGCGAGGAACATGAGCTGATCGAACCTTGAAGATCGTCTTCTGGCCGACGGCGTGGGCCGATTACCTTTACTGGCAAAGCGAGGGCGGCAAGCCGCTCGAGCGGCTGAACGCGCTGCTCAAGGAATGCATGCGCGATCCGTTTCGCGGCACCGGCAAGCCCGAGCCGCTGGCCGGCAACCTCGCCGGCTGGTGGTCCCGCCGCATCAACCGGGAGCATCGCCTGGTGTATCGGGTGATCGGCAAGGGCGAGGCGCAGGGGCTGGAGGTGGCGCAGTGCCGGTATCATTATTGAAGGGGCTCCAAGGAGTTCGGTGCATTTAGTAAACTGTCACCGTAATCCCACCGTAATCCGAAGCGGTCTATCCCGCCATCTAACTCACTAGCTGCGTCACCAACCTCAGGCCATACGCCCCCGCGACCACCGCCCATGCCGCCCAATCCCAGCGCCGCGACCTGGCAATCAGGGCGGCGACGAGGGCGAGGCTGACGATGGAGCGGTAGATGATGACGACCCGCCCGGAACCCGGGGTCAGGCCCGACAAGTCGACGGCCCAATTGCCGAGGCCATAGGCGAGGAAGAAGAGCAGGAAGGCCGTGCGCTCGTCGGCGTAAGCGGCTTTCATGTCGATCGGCTCGCCGGGCTCGACCTTCGGCAGAGCGGCGGCGCAGGCGAGGAAAATGAAGACCGGGGAGATCATGGCGAGCATGAACTCGCCGCTCGTCCAGCCGCTGGCGCCCGCCATCGCCGCGCGAATGCCCCACCAATAATTCACCACTGCGATCAGGATGAGCAGCGCCCAGGCGAGCGGCAGCGCGTCCCAGGTGACGCGGCGGCGCGCCTGGACCAGGCGGTAGAAGGTCAGCAGCAGCTCGCTCAGGCCGAGGCCGAGGACGATCGAGATCAGAGTCAGGTCCATCGTCCGCGCCCCCCGCCGCGTCGATCAGCGCCCCGACGGCTGCGCCGGCTTCGCCGCTGCCGGCTTCGGCGCCAGGCTTTGCAGCATCTCGACCTTCGCCTGAACGGCGCCGGCGCATTTGTTCATGGTCGGACCGGCATTGGCCTGGGTGAGCGTTTTCGACTGTGTCTCAAGCAGCGCCTTCAGCTGGGCCGCGGTCATCTGATTGCCGATCCGTCCAAGGTAGAAATAGATCGATGCCTCTGCGACCTTCTTGGCATTCGCCTCCTTGGCCTGGCTCGCATAGGCGTTGCTCACCAGGATGCATTGGGCATCGCTGGCGGTCTGGGCCGCGGCCGCCCCGGCGGTGGTGACCAGCGCGGCGGCAAGCGCGATTTTCAAGGCTTTCATGGGTGTCTCTCCGTGGTCGTTAGGGAGTCGCGGGCGGATATAGCGTGTCGTCATCCCGTTGCTCGCCGTCAATGCGCGGCGGGGCCTTGCCCGGCCTTCTTCGCCCGATGCTCGGCGATCAGGCGGTCGAGCTCGGCGATGCGCTGGCGCTCGGCCGAGACGCTGGGCAGGCCCTTGAGCCTGCAGGTCGCCCAGAGCGCCTTGCGTTCGGATTCGAGCGCCTTTTGGTAAAGGTCGGCCATCAGTCGTGGGTCCGGCCGTCGGCGCCGATGTAGAGCTCGCCGCCGGTTTCGTGGAAGCGTTCGGACATTTGGGCCATTCCGGCTTCCGCCTCTTCGACCTCGAGCGCTGGTTCTGGCACGACGCCCCCTCCACCATGCTTCGCATGGTCCCCCTCCCCCGGCTGCGCCGAAGGAGGATTTAGGCGGGCAAATTCCCTGACTTCCTGCGAAATCTTCATCGAGCAGAACTTCGGGCCGCACATCGAGCAGAAGTGGGCGGT
>DAIPLM010000146.1:0-4753 GCA_036769205.1 Sphingomicrobium sp. | reverse complement strand
GCCACCCCCTGCCGGCTGGCGCGCGCCAGCAAGGCCTCGGCGAAGGCCGGGAAGAAGCTCTGGAAGTCGGTGCCTTCGCCGGGACGAGCCCGGGCCGACTGCAGCCGGGCCGCGAAGTCCAAATCCTCGGCGGCTTCGAGCAGCGATCGGGCATTGGCGACAATTTCGGCGGCCCGCTCGCGGTAACGGCTGTGGGCCGGGCCGAAATATTGGCCGTCGATGATTTCGGCGAAGCCGATGATGGCGTTCAGCGGCGTCTTGATTTCGTGGATCATCTCGCGCAGCGAATCATGGTCGGGGGCGATGCCCGCCGCCGCCTGCGCTTCAAATGCCGCCTCTTCTTCGGGCTCGTCGCGCCGGGCGACGCCACGATAGCCGATGAAGCGGCCGTCGCCGGGCGAGAAGGCCGGCACTCCGCTGATCACCCATTCACCGGCCAACGGCCCCTCGTCGCCAAGCTCGAGGACACAGTCGCGGAACGGGGCGCGGATGGCGAACGACCGCTCGACGCAATCATCCACCCCCTCGTCGGCATCGGCGGTGGCGATCGAGCGCCCGACCAGGGGCCCGCGCGGCGCCCCTTCGACCCAATCGATTTCGCCGCTGGGGTTGCATTCCCAGCGGAACAAAGCCGGCGAACCGATGCTCGGCGTCGCCAGCGCCGTCTTGCCGACCACTCGCTCGCGGCTGGAGCGCAGCCGCTCGATCCTGGCGACGACTTCGCTGATCGACGGCACCGGCTCGGCTTTAGGCGCGGCGGGTTCGGCTTTTGGCGGTGCCGGCGGCTCCGGCTCGGGCCGCGGCCTTTGGGGCTTTGGCGGCGGCGGTGGCGGGGCGAGCGAGTCGAGGAACGGTTTCACCTCGTCCGATGCCGCCGCCCGCAATCGCGCGACGCTGTCGGCATCGAGGTGCAACCCCGCCAGCAACGGGGCGGCGACCGCCAGCCGGTCGGCGGCGAAGGCTTCGAGCAATGGCAACGGCACCGCCAGGCCGGAGATGGCGCGGGCGGTGGCGGCGCGCAGGTCCTCGGCGATCCCCGACCCGTCGGCGCGGATGGCGGCGATTGACTCGGCGAGGAGGGCCGAATCGCCGGTGCCGCCGGAGCGCGCGACGAGGTCGACCAGCTGCCGCCACCGGATCGCGCGGTCGCGCGGCGATCCGACGGGCTGCGCAAGCACCGTGGCCAAACGATCGTCGAAACGCACTTGAGATGCCGCTCCCGCCAGAAATGGGTTTGGCGGCGAGCCTGTATGCAAGGCCGTCCGGGGCGATAGCGTGGACGCGTTAACCATCCCGCTTTGGGACATTGCGCAAGGCCCACGGAAAAGGGCGCCGGAATCGCTCCCGGCGCCCTTCATCCGCTGGCCTGGCTTAGCCCTGGGTCGCCAGCCAGATCAGCCAATATTTGGCGAGATTGGCCTCGGCGCCGGTAACCGCGTTCAGCGCCGCCGTCGCCCCAGCCTTGTCGCCGGCGCGAGCCATCGCCATGCCGGCGCGCAAATTGGCGCGATTGGCGTCCACTCCACCCTTCGCCGCCGCCGCCTTGAACAACGGCGCCGCTTCGGAGAACGCGCCGATGCCGTAGAGCGTGTCGCCGGCGTCCATGGCGTCCTTGCCCGTAGCGCGACCAAGGGCAGCCTTGGCGGCGGTGTCGATGGTTGCCCGCGACGGCGCTTTGGCTAGCCTTGGCGCAAGCTGCTTGAACAAGGCCTTGTTGACGTCGATTGCCTTCTTGGCGCCGCCCTCGTCGAGCACGGCCTTCGCCTCGTTCAGATAGCCGCGGGTGATGAGCGCGCTGATGTAGGTGAAATAATCATTGTCGCCGCTCAGCGCGTTGGCGGCGCGCGCCAGGCGCATGACATCGATCTGGGCGTCGCCCTCCAGCCCGTTGACATCGCGGTAGATGCGCAGCCCATCGCGCCAATTAGCCGAGCTTGGATAATCGGTCAGCCATGCACGCGTAATCTCCGCCGACGCCGGCGATTTGCTGTCGTAGGCGATGCGCGCGGCGAACTTGTAGTCGCTGTCCTTCGGCTTGACGCCGGCGGCCTTGGCGGCGGCGATGCTCTTGGCCATCAGGCCGACGGCCTCGGCGCCACGATGCTGGCTCTCGCGAACGCTGGCGAGCATTTTCAGCGCGTCCGAATTATTCGCGTCGACCGTCAGCGTCTGCTCGAAGGCGCCCGCCGAAAGGTCCATTTGCTTGGCGTCGTAGTAGCGCTTGCCGAGGTCGTTGTAGCGGGCAATCAGGACCGCCGGCTCGGCCCCGGTCGAAGCCCGCAGGGCGTCGATGCCGGCGCGCATGGCGGCCAGGTCGCCGGCGTCGGTCGCGGCCTTGGTCTGGTAGACGGCGATTACATATTTGTCGTCGTTGGTCTTGGCCGCCTGCTGGGCTGCGGCGAGCTTGGCCGGGATACTGGCGACATCCTTGGCGGTCACCGCCGCCTGCAATTCGACGATCGCCTTGCGCGCGTCCTTGGACAGCTCGACCTTGCGGCCGGTGGTCAGCTTGTCCGCTTCCTGCTTGGCCTGCTCCTGTTCCTGGCTCTTGCTGCTGGCGCTGCCGGACTGGCCGCGGATCGTAGTTTGCGTGTTCTTGGTCTGATCAATCGGCTGCGAAATAGCCGGCGCGGCCAGGGTCAGGGCGGCGAGCGCGGTCGCCAGTGCAATCATCGAACTTCTCATCTTGCTCCTCTCCGGCCCGATCGGGCCCGGTTTTGCGATGTCTGAAAATGCGCGCCGGGCCATAGACCGCCGATCGCGCCGCTGCCAACCGAAATGCACCGCCGCGACTGAACATCGATTGAACCGATGGCGAGCATTATCTATCAAAATCAATGCTATAGCCAGTCAAGCCAATCCCGACTGCTGCTACTGGCTGGGCCGCCCAGCCCCGTTTTTGCCCGGCCGAGTCGGACGACGCCCTCGCGCGCGCCTGCGCGCGGGGGTGGCGCCCAGGCTCCTGATCGGCTAGGCCGGGGCCGCGGGGCGGGAACAGCCGCCGCCGCGCGTTTTCGGTTAGCCTAGAGAGCAGGATCACCTTGGCCACGACCCCTCCGGGCGACGCGCGTCCGGACAGCGACATCGCCCCCATCTCCATCGTCGAGGAGATGAAGACCAGCTACCTCGATTATGCCATGTCGGTCATCGTCGCCCGGGCGCTGCCCGACGTCCGCGACGGCCTGAAGCCCGTCCACCGCCGCATCCTCCACGCCTGCCAGGAAGCCGGCTACGTCGCCGGCCGCCCCTACCGCAAGTCGAGCCGTATCGTCGGTGACGTCATGGGTAAATATCACCCGCACGGCGACAGCGCGATTTACGACGCCTTGGCGCGCATGACCCAGAGCTGGTCGATGCGGGTGCCGCTGATCGACGGCCAGGGCAATTTCGGCTCAATGGACCCCGACCCGCCGGCGGCCATGCGCTACACCGAGGCGCGCCTCGCCAAGGTCGCCAATTTCCTGCTCGGCGACATCGACAAGGACACGGTCGACTTCCAGCCCAACTATGACGCTTCGGAGCGTGAGCCGCAGGTGTTGCCGGCGCGCTTCCCCAACCTTCTGGTCAACGGCGCCGGCGGCATCGCGGTCGGCATGGCAACCAACATCCCGCCGCACAACCTCGGCGAAGTGCTCGCCGCTTGTCGCGCCTATATCGCCGACCCGGAAATCACTTCCGAAGGGCTGATGGAGCACGTCCTCGGCCCCGACTTCCCGACCGCGCCCTTGATCCTTGGCACCACCGGCATCCGCAGCGCCTACACCACCGGCCGCGGCTCGATCCTGATGCGCAGCCGCGCCCATGTCGAGGACGGCCGCGGCGACCGCCGCTCGATCGTGCTGACCGCCATCCCCTACCAGGTCGGCAAGAACGGGCTCGTCGAAAAAATCGCCGAGGCCGCCAAGGACAAGCGCATCGAGGGTGTCAGCGACATCCGCGACGAATCAAGCCGCGAGGGCGTCCGCATCGTCATCGATTTGAAGCGCGACGCCACGCCGGAAGTCGTGCTCAACCAATTGTGGCGGCACACGCCGGCGCAATCCTCCTTCCCGGCCAACATGCTGGCGATCCGCGGCGGCCGCCCGGAAACCTTGACCCTGCGCGACATCATCGAGAGCTTCGTCAAGTTCCGCGAGGAAGTTATCACCCGGCGCGCCAAGCACGAGCTGTTGAAAGCGCGCGAGCGCGCCCATATCCTGCTCGGGCTGGTGGTCGCGGTCACCAACCTCGACGAAGTGGTGAAATTGATCCGCGGTTCGGCGAGCCCGGCCCAGGCGCGAGAAAAGCTGCTTGCCCGCGACTGGCCCGGCGACGAAATCCGCCCCTATATCCAGCTGGTCGAGGCGGTCGAACCGCAGAAGGCCGGCAAGTCCTATCGCCTGTCCGAAGCCCAGGTGAAGGCGATCCTCGAGCTGCGCCTCCATCGCCTCACCGCGCTGGGCCGCGACGAGATCGGCAGTGAGCTCGAAGGGCTTGCCAAGACCATCGGCGAATTGCTTGAAATCCTTGGCAACCGCGCCCGGCTCTATGAAGTGATGCTGGAGGAGTTCGACGCCGTCGAGGCCGAGTTCGCCACCCCGCGCGTCGCCGAAATCACCGCTGCCTTCGATGGTCTCGACGATGAGGATCTGATCGAGGTCGAGGACATGGTCGTGACGGTCACCCTGACCGGCTACATCAAGCGCACACCCCTCGCCTTGTTCCGCGAGCAGAAGCGCGGCGGCAAGGGCCGCAGCGGCATGAGCACCAAGGA
>DAIPLM010000145.1:0-4849 GCA_036769205.1 Sphingomicrobium sp. | reverse complement strand
GTCGTATGGTCGCGCCCGCCGAAGCGGCGGCCGATGTCGGGCAGCGACTTGGGCGTCAGCTGCTTCGACAGATACATCGCGACCTGGCGCGGGCGGGCGACTTCGCGGGCGCGGCGGGCCGAGGTCATCTCGGCCTTGCGGATGCGGTAATGCTCGGCGACCTGGGTCTGGATTTCGTCGATCGAGATGCGGCGCTGGTTGGCGCGCAGGACGTTGGCCAGCACCTCCTCGACGAAGGCGAGGTCGAGGGCGCGGCCGGTCATCATCGCATAAGCGGCGATGCGGTTGAGCGCGCCCTCCAGCTCGCGGATCGAGTTGGTCAGCCGGCGGGCGAGGAACTCGACGACGTTTTTCGGCATGTCGATGCCGGGCAGCGCCGCCAGCTTGGCCTCGAGGATGTTCAAGCGAAGCTCGTAATCGGCCGGGTTGATGTCGGCCACCAGGCCCCAGCTGAGGCGCGACAGGATGCGCGGGGCGATGCCGTCCAAATCCTGCGGGGCGCGGTCCGAGGTGATCACCAGCCGCCGGCCGGCGGTGATGATCTCGTTCATGGTGTGGAAGAATTCTTCCTGAGTCGAATCCTTGCCGGCGATGAACTGGACGTCGTCGATCAGCAGCAGATCGGCCGAGCGCAGGCGGCTCTTGAAGCCGATCGTGTCGTTTTCCTTCAGGGCCCGGACGAACTCGACCATGAACTTCTCGGCCGACATCGAGACCACCCGCGCCGATGGCCGGCGGGAGAGATATTCCTGGCCGATGGCGTGCAGCAAATGGGTCTTGCCGCGGCCGGTGCCGCCATGGATGAACAACGGGTTGAAGCTGACCGAGTCGGCGCTCGCGAGCGTCCTGGCGGCAGTGCAGGCGACCTCGTTGGCCTTGCCGACGACGAACGTCTCGAACCGATAGCGCGGGTCGAAATTGGGGGCGTTGGCGTCGCGCACGGTAGCGGCGGCGGCAGGCGCCGGGATTTCCTCGAGGATCAGCAAGGGCGACGGCCGCGGCGCGTCGGCCGAGGCCGTGATTCGCACTTCGCGGACCAAAGGCAAAGCCGTCCGCCAGGCCAGGGTCAGCCGCTCCCCGAAGTGCGAGCGCACCCAGTCGGCCATGAACTTGCTCGGCATGACCAGTTCGAGCTCGCCCGAATCGGGGTCGAAGGCGCCGAGCTCGGCGGGCTTCAGCCAGCCGTCGAAAGTGCGGGCACCGCAGTCGCGGCGAAGCCCGGTGCGAATATTGTCCCAGGCCGCGGCAAGCGGCGTATCGAGGACCGCCGAAGCCGCGGGATCGTTTGACACAATTTGCCCTACCCCCTGCACTGTCTGGCGCCTCCTCAAAGTCCCGTCCGACAGGGCGCAAGAAGGCTCTCGCGCCGGTCCCGAGTCGCGGCGCCTTTCGCTTTCTCTGCGCGGTGTCCCCCCAGTGGAATCACTGCCGGAGCGAGTGGTTTTGAGAGCGATTGGGCGCGCGTTCAAGCGGCATTTTTCATAAAAGTGAAAATAATCCGGCTTGACACGCAAAACCCCCGGAAATCCGTTAATTTGGCGGTAATCCGGGGTTTTTAGGGAATATGCGGCAATGCGCAATGCGCGAATCGCGGGAATTGCTGGGCTTTTTGCGGATGCGAAACAAATGGGCCGCCGGCGCTGGTCCGACGGCCCGTTTCATTGCGGGACTGGGATTGCCTTGTGGCGGCTCAGCCGAGTGCCGACACCCGCTTCGTCAGGCGCGAGAATTTGCGGGAGGCGGTGTTCTTGTGAAGGACGCCGCGAGCGACGCCGCGGGCCATCTCCGGCTGCGCCGCCTTCAGCGCCTCGGCGGCGGCCTTTTTGTCGCCGGCGACAAGCGCCGATTCGACGGCCTTGACGAAGGTGCGGATGCGGCTGACGCGAGCGCCGTTGATCTCGGCCCGGTTGGCGTTGCGGCGGATGCGCTTCTTGGCTTGCGGCGTGTTCGCCATTCTGTCGTTCCCAAATCTTGTCGGTCAAAATGAAAGCGGCGCGCGCCCCATGGGCCGCACCGGCGTGGCGCTCCCCTATAAGAGAGAGGCCTTGGGGTCAACCGGCTAGCGCTGGCAGCGGGGGCAGAAAAAGGTTGAGCGCCCGCCCTGGACGATCCGCTTCACCGTGCCGCCGCAGCCGCATGGCTTGCCTTCTCGGTCATAGACGGCGAACGCCTTGCTGAAATAGCCGAGCTCGCCGTCGGGACTGGCGAAGTCGCGTAGGCTCGAGCCGCCGGCCGCGATCGCCTCGCCGAGCACTTCCGGAATTGCTATTGCGAGGCCCTCCAGCTTGGCACGCGACAGCTTGGCGGCGGGCTTGCGCGGATCGATCCGCGCCCGATACAAGGCTTCGCAGGCGTAGATATTGCCGAGCCCGGCGATCACGCGTTGGTCCATCAGCAGCGTCTTCACCGGCGCAACGCGACCGGCAAACGCCTGCTTCAGCCAGGCGCCCGTGACCTCGCCGGTCGGCTCCGGCCCCAAAGCGCGGAAAGCGGGCCATTGCTCCAACTGGTCGGTGCGCAGGAGGTCGACCGAGCCGAAGCGCCGGGCGTCGTTGAGCGCCAGCCGCCTGCCCTCGCCGGTGACCAGCAGCAGATGGTCGTGCTTGCCGATCGCCGACGGATCGACCCTCCAGTGACCGGACATGCCCAAATGGAACACCAATGTGTCACCGCGGTCCGTGTGGATCAGGCCATATTTGGCGCGGCGGCCGAGCCCGGTAACGCGCGCCCCGGTCAACCGTTGCCCGAGGTCGGCCGGGAACGCCCGCCGCAAATCCTCGCGCCTCAACTCGACGCCGGCGATGCGCTGGCCGTCCAGCACTTTCGCCAACCCGCGCACGGTGGTCTCGACTTCGGGGAGCTCGGGCATCGGCGGCGCATATGGCGGACGTGGCCGAACGCCGCTAGAGGCGCGGGCATGGCGGACAAGGTCCAGTTCGGCGACCAGCTGGTCGACCCCGAGGAAAAGACGCGGCGGGTCGGCACCGTCTTCTCGTCGGTCGCCCGCCGCTACGATTTGATGAACGACTTGATGTCGGGCGGCCTGCACCGCTTGTGGAAGAACCGCTTCGTTGCGCGGGTGAAGCCGAGGCCGGACGAGGCGATTCTCGACATGGCCGGCGGCACCGGCGACATCGCCTTCCGGATGGCCGAGCGCGGCGCCCAAGTGACCGTCGCCGATATCAACCCCGACATGCTCGCCGTCGGCCGCGAGCGGGCGGCGGCGCGCGGCGTCGATGGGCTGGCCTGGGCCGAGGAGAATGCCGAGCAATTAAGCTTCACGGGTTCGACGTTCGACGCCTACACCATCGCCTTCGGCATCCGTAACGTCACCGACATCCCCGCCGCCCTGCGCGAGGCGCACCGCGTCCTGCGCCGCGGCGGACGGCTGTTCGTGCTGGAATTCTCGACCAGCGACTGGCCGGGGTTCGGCGAGGCCTATGCCCGTTACGCCGACCGGATCATCCCGCGCGTCGGCAAGGCGGTCGCCGGCGACGAGGAGAGCTATCGTTATCTCGTCGAATCGATCCGCCGCTTCCCGAAGCCGGAAGCCTTCCGGCGGATGATCGCGCAAACCGGCTTCGCGGAGGCCAGGACCGAGCCAATGTTGGGCGGCCTGGTCTGCATCTGGAGCGGGTGGAAAATTTGACGTCCGCCCCCGTCCACCTGTGGCGCCTGCTGAAGTGGGGCCGCACGCTCGCCCGCCACGGCGCGTTGCAGGGCATCGAGCATGATGCGTTGACGCCGCCAGCCGTGCGCCGGCTGGTGCGGGTGGCGCGGTTCGGCCTGCGCATGCCCACGACGGTGGATTATGCGGCCGCGCTGCAGGAGATCGGGCCGGCGGCGATCAAGCTCGGCCAGGCGCTGGCGACGCGGCCGGATCTGGTCGGCGCGGAAGCTGCGGAAAATTTGCTCCAGCTGCAGGACGATCTCCCGCCCGAGCCCTTCCCGGCGATCAAGGCGGCGATCGAGGCCGGGCTCGGCGGGCCGGTCGAGCATTATTTCGCCTCGATCGATCCTGAGCCGGTTGGCGCCGCTTCCATCGCCCAGGTCCACCATGCGGTCACCACCGAGGGCCGCGAGGTGGCGATCAAGGTGCTGCGCCCGGGGATCGAGGACGAATTCGCGCGCGCCATCGAGACCTATGAATGGGCGGCGGCGCATGTCGAGCTGATTGGCGGCGACGAGGCCGTCCGCCTGCGGCCGCGCATGGTCGTCGCTTATTTCAAGCAATGGGTGCGGCGCGAGCTCGATTTGACCCGCGAGGCGGCGTCGGCCTCCGAGCTCAAGGAAAACATGCTCGCCGAGCCCGGCTTCTATGTGCCCGACATCGACTGGCGGCGAACGTCGCGGCGGGTGCTGACGCTGGAATGGCTCGACGGCATCAAGCTCAGCAAGCGCGACGAGCTGATCGCCGCCGGCCATGACCCCAAGGCGCTGGCGGCGATCCTGGTCCGCGGCTTTTTGCGCCAGGCGGTGGTCGACGGTTTCTTCCACGCGGATCTCCACCAGGGCAATTTGTTCGCGCTCGGCGACGGCCGGGTGGCTGCGATCGATTTCGGCATCATGGGCCGGATCAACCGCCAGGCGCGGGTGTGGCTGGCCGAGATCCTCTACGGCCTGATCACCGGCAATTATGACCGCGTGGCGCAAATCCATTTCGAAGCGCAATATGTGCCCTCGCACCATGACGTCGCCGAGTTCGCAACCGCCCTGCGCGCGGTCGGCGAGCCGATTCGCGGGCTGCCGGTCAAGGACATTTCGGTCGGGCGGATGCTCGAGGCTTTGTTCGCCATCACCCGCGACTTCGACATGCCGACCCAGCCGCATTTGCTGCTGCTGCAAAAGA
>DAIPLM010000011.1:0-16305 GCA_036769205.1 Sphingomicrobium sp. | reverse complement strand
CACCGTTCGCTGGGCGCGTTTCAGCTGACCCTGTTCGGCATCGGCTGCATCATCGGCACCGGCATCTTCGTGCTGACCGCGGCCGGCGCGCAAAAGGCCGGTCCGGGCCTGATGCTGGCCTTCGTCATCGCCGGCGCGGTCTGCGTCGTCGCCGCCCTTTGCTATGCCGAAATCGCCTCGATGATCCCGGTCGCCGGCTCCGCCTACACTTACTCCTACGCGACCATGGGCGAGTTTCTCGCCTGGACCGTAGGTTGGGCACTGGTCCTCGAATATGCCATCGCCGCCTCCGCCGTCTCGGTCGGCTGGTCGGGCTATTTCAACGGCACCATCCTTCGAGAATTGTTCGGGGTGACGCTGCCGCCCTATCTCGTCGCCGGGCCGCTGGCGCTCGGCGGGGCGCCGGGCGGGCTGATCAACCTCCCCGCCTTCATCATCGCGCTGCTAGTCACCTGGCTGCTGATGATCGGCACCACCGAGAGCGCCCGGGTCAACGCGGCTTTGGTGACCATCAAGGTGGTCGCCTTGACCGCCTTCATCATCCTCACTCTGCCCAAGGTTGAAACCGCCAACTTCAACCCGTTCCTGCCCGCCGGCGTGTTCGGCGGCTTCGGCACCGGGGTCGGCGCGGTCGGCGCGGCGGCCACCATTTTCTTCGCTTATGTCGGCTTCGACGCGGTTTCGACGGCGGCCGAGGAAACCAAGAACCCGCAGCGCAACGTGCCGATTGGGCTGATCGGCAGCCTGTTGTTCTGCACTATCTTCTACATCCTTGTCGCCGCCGGCGCGATCGGCACGATCGGCGGCCAGCCGATCATGGGCCCGAACGGCATCCCCTTCCCGGCCGGTTCGGAAGAGCTTGCCCGCCAGTGCGCCATGCCGGCCTATGCCCAGGCCCTGGTCTGCTCGAACGAGGCGCTGGCCCATGTGCTGCGGGTGATTGGCTTCGGCGCAGTCGGCAATCTGCTCGGCTATGCGGCGATTGCCGCCTTGCCGTCGGTTATCCTGATCCTGCTGTTCGGCCAGACCCGCATCTTCTTCGTCATGGCCCGCGACGGCCTGCTGCCCGACGGTTTGTCGAAGGTCCACCCGAAGTGGAAGACGCCCTATGTCGTCACCGCCATCACCGGCGGCGTCGTCGCCGTTGCGGCAGCCTTCCTGCCGGTCGGCCAGCTTGCCGACATCGCCAATGCCGGGACGCTCTACGCCTTCCTGATGGTGGCGATCGCGGTGATGCTGCTGCGCCGCAGCAACGCCACCCGCAAGCGCGCGTTCCGGGTGCCGGCCTTGTGGCTGATTGGGCCGCTGACCATCGCCGGCTGCCTGTTCCTGTTCTTCAACCTGCCGTTCGCGGCGATGATCGTGCTGCCTGTGTGGACGGTTATCGGTTTCGTCGTCTACTTCGGCTACAGCCGCAGCCACAGCCATCTCGGTCGCGGCATCGTTGAGGTTTCCGAGGAAGCGGCCCACGATCTGGCGCCGCATCTGCCGGGCGTCGACGACCCCGACCACAAGCATTAGGCCTTTCGTCCCCGGCTTCGGCCGGGGACAACTTCAGCTCAGCAAGTCGCCGGCCAGCGCCCGCAAATCCCGCTCCGGCCGCGCCCCGTAATGCTGGATGACCTCGGCGGCGGCGATGGCGCCGAGGGTCAGCGAATCCTTCAGGCTCTTGCCGCGCGCCTGGCCGGCGAGGAAGCCGGCGGCGAACAAATCGCCGGCGCCGGTGGTGTCGACCAATCGCTCGATCGGCTGCGCCGGCACGTCGGCGCGCTCGCCGCCGGACAGAGCCGTGGCGCCGGATTCGGAGCGCGTGACGACCAAGGTCGGCGCGAGTTCGGCAAGGCGGGCAATCGCGGCCTCGACATCGTTCTCTTCGGCCATCGCCGCCGCCTCGGCTTCATTGGCGAACAAGATGTCGATCTTGCCGTCCTTGAGCAGTTGCCAAAAGCCGTCGCGGTGGCGGTCGACGCAGAATGTGTCGGAAAGCGTGAAGGCGACCTTGCGGCCGGCGGCGTGGGCGGCCTCGATCGCTTTCTCCATCGCCGCGCGCGGCGCCGGCGGGTCCCACAAATAGCCTTCGAGATAGACGATGCCCGCCCCGGCGACCTCGGCCGGGTCGATATCGGATTTGTCGAGCATCTGCGCCGCGCCGAGGAAGGTGTTCATCGTCCGCTGGGCGTCGGGCGTCACCAGGATCAGGCTGCGGGCGGTGGCGCCGACATCGGCGCGCGCGGCGACGATGAAATCGACCCCGAGGCTCTCGATGTCATGCTGGTAAATGACGCCCAACTGGTCGTCGGCGACCTGGCCGATGAAGCCAGCCTTGCAGCCCAATGCGGCCAAACCGGCGGCGGTGTTGCCGGCCGACCCGCCCGACAATTCGCGTCCCGGCCGCATCGCCGCGTAGAGCCGGTCGGCCTCGCGGTCGTCGATCAGCCGCATCGACCCCTTGGCGAGCCCCTGCTGCTCGAGGAAGCGATCGTCGGCGTCGGCGATGACGTCGACGATGGCATTGCCGACGCACAGGACGTCGAGGCGGGGTTCGGTCATGAAAGAGTCCTGCAATGGAGTGGAAGTGCGGCGCGCCTAGCCGCCCGCCGGCTTGCCGGCAAGCGTGCGAGCCGCCATGACTCGGCCATGCGCCGCTTAGCTCTTCTCGCCTCCATCGCCCTCCTCGCCGCCTGCGCCCGCGCGCCGCGGCCGGGGCCCGGCCCGATCACGACACCGGTCGAGCGGCCGAGCGGGGCGCTGATCGGCCTCACCGCCGGCGAGCTTGGCCAGCGCTTCGGCAAGCCCGGCTTCCAGGTCCGCGAGGGGGTGGGCACCAAGCTGCAATGGACTGGCCAGGGCTGCGTCCTCGACGTCTATCTCTATCCGCCCGAAAATGGCCGCGGCGCCGAGACGGTGACCTTCGCCGACGCCCGCCGCGCCTCAGGCGCCGACATCAGCGTTGAGGCGTGCCTGGCTTATTTCGCCCCCTAGCCGGGCGAGCGCCCAGCCGGCCGCCTCGGCGACGACCGGATCGGAATCGTCGAGCAGCCTTCGCGCCGGCTCCGCCAGGCCCGCTTCGCCGCTGTTGCCCGCCGCGATCAGGCAATTGCGGATGAAGCGGTTGCGGCCGATGCGCTTGATCGGCGAGCCGGAGAACAGGGCGCGGAAGCTGGTGTCATCCAGTTGCAGCAGGTCGGCCAGGCGCGGCGCCGCCAGTTCGGCGCGCGGCAGGAAAGCGCGGTTGGCCGCCGCCGCCTCGGCGAAGCGGTTCCACGGGCAGGCCGCCAGGCAATCGTCGCAGCCGTAAATCCGGTTACCGATGGCCGCGCGATACTGCTCCGGGATCGGCCCGTGATGCTCGATGGTCAGATAGGAAATGCAGGCACGGGCATCGATCCGGTGCGGGCCGGTGATGGCGCCGGTCGGGCAGGCGGCGATGCAGGCGGTGCAGCTGCCGCAATGCATGCCGGCGTCGGCGGGTGCGTCCGGCTCCAGCTCGAGGCTGGTGTAGATGATGCCGAGGAACAGCCAATTGCCATGCTCGCGGCTGAGGAGATTGGTGTGCTTGCCCTGCCAGCCGATGCCGGCGGCGGCCGCCAGCGGCTTTTCCATCACCGGCGCGGTGTCGACGAACACTTTCAACTCGCCGCCGAAACGCTGGTGCAGCCAGCGGCCGAGCGCCTTCAGCGCCTTCTTGACCGTCTTGTGATAATCGCCGCCCTGGGCGTAGGCCGAAATGCGCCCGCGGTCGCGCGCTCCAGCCAACGCCAGCGGGTCGGTTGCCGGCGCATAGCTCATCGCCAGTGCAATCACCGATCTCGCGTCCGGCCACAGCCCTTGCGGGCTGGCGCGCTGCTCGGCGCGCTCCTCCATCCACGCCATGTCGCCGTGGCGGCCCTCGCCCAGCCACTCGCTGAGCTCGCCGCCGGCGTGCGCCGCCGCATCGGCGCGCGCGAAGCCACAGGCGACGAAGCCGAGCGCCGCCGCCTGCTCGCGGATTTCCTGTTCGATGGTCATTGTCATTTAGCGATTTCGCCTTAGCACGAAGCCGATGGATGCCAGCAATTTCGCCGTCGAGGCCCGTGACCTCGTCAAGCATTTCGGCGACACGCGCGCGGTCAACGGCGTCAGCCTGTCGGTGCCGGCGGCGACCATTTACGGCGTCCTCGGCCCCAATGGCGCCGGCAAGACGACCTTGCTGCGGATCCTGCTCGGCATCATCGACCCGTCGTCGGGGACCCGCAGCCTGCTCGGCTACGACCGGCCGATCGAAGCGGCGCACGAAGTCGGCTATCTGCCCGAGGAGCGCGGGCTTTATCCGGCGATGAGCTGCGTCGACGCCATTGCGTTCATGGGGGCGCTGCGCGGATTGCCGTTGCGTGAAGGCCGCCGCCGCGGCGCCGAACTGCTCGCCGAGCATGGCCTCGGCGACTGGGTGAGGAAGCCGATCCGCACCTTGAGCAAAGGCATGGCCCAGACCGTGCAATTGCTCGGCACCCTGGTTCACCAGCCGCGCCTGATCGTCCTCGACGAGCCGTTCGCCGGCCTGGACGCGATCAACCAGGAGAAGCTCGAGGCCCTAATCCGCCGCCAGGCCGCCGACGGCGTCAGCATCCTGTTCTCGACCCATGTCATCGCCCATGCCGAGCGCCTGTGCGAGCGGATCGCCATCATCGCCGCCGGCAAGGTCGCCTTCGAAGGCGCGGTCGACGAGGCGCGGGGCAAGCTGCGGCCGATCGTCCATTTGCGCACCCGCTCGGCCGACGGGCCATGGCGTGAAGCCATCCCCCGGGAAGCGCGGCTGGTCGCCGGCGAATGGCGCTTCCAGCTGCCGCCCGGCGGGCCGGAGCCCTTGCTCAAGACCTTGATCGACGGCGGCGCCGGCATCGAGACGCTGAGCATCGAGCGGCCCGGCCTGCACGACGCCTTCGTCGCCATCGCCGGCGAAGCGGCGGCCAAGGCGATGGGCGACAGCCTGGGGCAAGCGGCATGAAGGCGCGCGAACTGATCCGTTCGGCCTTCGTCATCGGCCGCCGCGACTTCACCGCGACGGTGATGAGCAAGGCGTTCCTGCTGTTCCTGCTCGGACCCTTGTTCCCGGTGCTGATGGGAGTCGCCTTCGGCGGCATCGGCGCCCGCATCGACCATGGCGCCGAACGGCCGGTGGTGGCGGTGGTCGCCTCGCCGAGCGACTTCGCCAGATTGTCGGCGTCGCATGCTCGGTTGGCGGCGGTGATGCCGGACAGCCCGTTGGTGGTTTTGTCGCGCCAGGATCCGCGAGCCGACGCCGCCCGCCAGCGCGTCCAGTTGCTCCACCAGGAAAAGCCGCCGGTCCTCGGCGTCCTCGAAGGCGGCCTCGCCGCCCCACATTTCACCGGCGCCGTCAGCGGCGACGGCCGCACCATCCGCCAGCTGATGTGGATGATCGACGACGCCCGCGTCATCGACGCCCGCGATCGGCCGGCGCGGCGCCCGCTCGCCGTCACCATCACCGAGCGCTCGACCGGCTCGGTGTCGGCGGCGCGGGCGGTCACCGCTTATGGCGGCCAGGCCTTGTTGTTCATCCTCACCATCCTGCTGGCCGGCATGCTGCTGTCGCAACTGATCGAGGAAAAATCGAACAAGGTGATCGAGATTCTAGCCGCCGCCGTGCCGGTCGACGCCATCTTCCTCGGCAAATTGTTCGCCATGCTGGCGATGTCGCTGATCGGCATCGCCGTCTGGTCGGTGGCGGGCGCGGCGGCGATCGCCATCTGGAGCGGCAAGGGCCTGTCGGGCCTGCCCGGCCCGGCGGTCGGCTGGGCGACCTTCCTCGCCCTGGTGCCGCTCTATTTCGCCATGTCCTACCTGCTGATCGGCTCGGTGTTCCTCGGCATCGGCTCCCAGGCCTCGACCGTACGCGAGGTGCAGACTTTGTCGATGCCAGTGACGATGGCGCAGGTGATGCTGTTCGGCTTCGCCTCGATCGGCGTCGGCGATCCCAATGGCGCCCAGGCCATCGCCGCCGCCATTTTCCCTTTGTCGTCGCCATTTGCCATGCTCGGCCGGGCCGCCGAGGATCCGGCGCTGTGGCCGCATCTGGCGGCGATCCTGTGGCAGGCTTTGTGGGTGGCGCTGATCCTGCGCGCCGCCGCCGGCCTGTTCCGCCGCAGCGTTCTCAAGTCCGGCCAGCCGATCCGCTGGTTCTGGCAAAGGCGGACGAGCTAGCGCAAAACGCCGCCGCCAAGGCGGCCGCTGCTAATCGCGATGCTCGCCACCGAAGACCTTCTCATAATCCTCGTCATCGTCGACCGGCAGCGGGGCAGGCGGGGACAGGCGCAGGACCAGGCAACCTAGCAAGGCCGAGACCAGCGAGCCCGCCAGCGTCCCGATCTTTGCCGCGTCGATCGCTTCGGGGCGGCCAGGGAAGGCAAGCGCCCCGATGAACAGGCTCATGGTGAAGCCGACGCCACAAAGGATCGCGCCGCCGTAGATTTGCGGCCAGCTGACGCCCGCCGGCTTGGCGCAAATGCTGAACCTCGCGCAGCCGTAAATCGCCGCGAAAATGCCCAACTGCTTGCCAAGCAAAAGGCCCAGCAGAACGGCCAGCGAACCGGGCGCCAGCACGGCCTCGAAACCTCCCGCCAGTTGCACTCCGGCGCTGGTGAACCCGAACAAAGGAATGATGCCGAACACGACCCAGGGATGAAGGCCGTGCTCGAGATGCTTGAGCGGCGAATGCGCCTCCCTGGCGGCCAATGGCACCGTCAAGGCGGCGATCACCCCGGCGATGGTGGCATGCACGCCGCTGGCGAGCACCAGGAACCAGAGCAATGCGAAGCCGATCATGAACGGCCACAGCCGGCGAACGCCGAGCATCCCCATCGCCGCCATGATGCCGGCAACCGCGACGGCAGCACCAAGCATGACGCCGTTCAGCCCCTCGCTATAGGCGAACGCGATGATGACGACGGCGCCGATGTCGTCGACGATGGCGATCGTCACCAGCAACACCCTCAGCGATGGCGGCGCATGCCGCCCAAGCAAAGCCAGCAGGCCAAGCACGAAGGCAATGTCGGTCGCCGCCGGGATCGCCCACCCGCGATGCAGGCCGGGATCGAGGCCGGTGGTCAAAAGATAGACCGCGGCCGGCAAGGCCATTCCGGCAATCGCGGCGATGATCGGCAGCCGCCGCGCCTCCGGCCCGGCCAATCGTCCTTCATACCATTCGCGCTTCACTTCCAGCCCGACGAACAGGAAGAAAATCGCCATCAGCCCGTCCGCCACCCACAGGTGCAGAGTCATTGGGCCAAGGCGCGGCAGGGTCGGCCCGATGTGCCAGTGAATGAGGTGCTGGTAGGCGCCGCCGAACGGCGAATTGGCGAGCGTCAGCGCCAGGACCGTCGCCGCGATCAACTCCAGGCCCGCCAGTTTCTCCAGCCGCACCTGCTGTTGGGCGCCGTCCTTCATGGTCATCGCTTAACGGCAGCGACGGGCGGGGTCGAGACGCGGGCGGCCTAACCTCGCCGCTTAGCTCATCGCCTCTTTCGCCATCGCTTCCAGCTTCGCCATCAGCGCCCGGTGCGGGAAGGGGCCGTGGCTAATGCGGGCGGCGCCGGCGTTGGCCCATTCCTGTTTCGACGGCGCGCCGGGGAAGGCGATCAGGTTGAGCGGCAGCGGCACCGCCTTGACGATGCGCTCGACCTGGCGCGGGTCGGCGAGGCGGGGGACAAAGAAGCCGCTGGCGCCGGCGTCGGCAAAGGCCTTGCCGCGCTCGATCACTTCGTCGACCAAAGCTTCGTCATGGGCCTGCTTCTTGAGATACAAATCGGTGCGGGCGTTGATGAAGAAGTCCGGCCCGACGGCGAGACGGATCGCCTCGATGCGGCGGCACTGGTCCTTCAAGGGATGGACGCCCTCGCCGCCGATCACCTGATCCTCGAAATTGCAGCCGACCGCGCCGGTCTCGGCCAGCCGCGCGACATGATCGCCGCCGGCCTTGGGATCGACCGCATAGGCGCTCTCGAAATCGACCGTCAGCGGCAGGTCGACCGCCCGCACGATGCGCTCCGCATTGCCGAACACGAACTCGAGCGGCACTTTCTGCCCGTCGCCGAAGCCGGCGGCGTCGCCGACCGGATGGCTGCCCGTCGCCAGCGCTTTCGCCCCCGCCGCCGCCACCGCCCTGGCGCTGCCGACGTCCCAGATGTTGAAGAGCACCACCGGGTCGCCGGGCACGTGCAAGGCGGCGAAGGCCGCGAACTTCGTCGGCATCAGATTTTGTCCGGATAGGTCGGGCGGATGTCGACCGGGATATGCGCGAGGCTATCGATTACCTGCTTGGCTTCCGGATCGATGACGCCCCATTGGTCGAGGAAGGCCTTGGTGCCGGCATAATCGCCGGTGCCCTGCAGCCGGATGATGTCGCCGACCAAGGCGCCGATGGCGGCGTCGATCCGCGCTTCGTCGATGCGGAAGCGCTTGGCCTGGCGGTCCCAGCCGATCACGCCCTTGTTGCGCAAATAGCGATATTGCATTGCCGCGCCCTTGCCGTGCGCCTCGTTGGTGCCGAAGCGCATCGCCCGGAACAGGCCGGCAACATAGGTGGCGCGGATCTGCGGCGCCTCGGCCGCGGGCAGGACGCCGCGCTTCATCATGTAGAGCACGTTCCAGGCGCCCATGACGTCGGCCTTGGCCTCCTCGAAGCCGGAGCCGATTTCCTTCAATTCCTGGTCGACGGTGGTCTTGCGGCCATTGACGGTGATCGAGCCCGGTCCGAGGCTGTGCGACAATTCGTGGAACAAGGTCTCGTTGAACATATAGGGCTTGGTGACGTCGCTCGCCTGGTCGGGCACCAGCACCAGGCCGGCCATCGGCTTCAAGATCCGCTCATATTTGGCGCCGAGCACATTCTGCAGGATGACCTTCTTGGCGCCCTTGGCCTCGCGGACGCGCTCGTCGTTGGGCAGGTTGAAGGCGATGGTCTGCACGCCCGGCACATTGTCGCCGCCGCCATGAACCTGGTCGACCACCGCGATCGGCGATTCAAAGCCGCGCTGGAAATTCTTAAAGCTCGCCTCGACCGGCAAATTGGCTTCCATGTCGCGCAGCAGCGCCTTGTATTTGTCGAGCTTGGCCGATTCGGCCGGGTTGCGGATGGTGACGAAAGCCTCGAACGCGGTTTTCCGGCCGTAGAGCCCGTCGGTGTAGGTCTCGTACGGGCCGATGGCGACTTCGATCGGCGTGCCATGCAAGTCCATCCACGCCAGCTCGGATTCGAAATAATCGTCGCTGCGGAACGCCTTGGCGCGCAGGGTCAGGAAGGTCTTGAGACTGGCGTTGCTGGTCCTGGCCGCGGCCTGCTCGAGCAATTTTGCCGCCGGCTCCAGCCATTGTTTGTAGGCCTGGCTGTAGGGCACGGCGACCAGCTTGTCCCCTTGTCGCTGCACCACCGTGTAAGGGTCGGTCAGCGCCTTGGCCTCGTCGGCATGCGCCTTCAAATAGGAGTCGAACGCTTCCTTGGTCAGGTCGGCTGGGTAGAAGCCGGCGCCGGGCGGCTTGGGCTCGCCGCCGAAGAACGGCTTGTCCTCGTCGAGCGGGTCCCAGGGGCCGAAGAAGGCGTCGAATTTCTCGAGCAGTCGCGGGTCGTTCTTCGCCGCCACCTGCTGCCGCAGCTGGTCGTAATTCGGCGTGTGCTGGCGCTTGTAGATCTCGCTCATCAGCAGTGCCGCCTGGTTGAGCAAATTGACGACGTCACGCTCCTCGGCGGTCAGGAAGCTGGTGTCCGCCTGCATGGCGATCGGCGCCAGCTTGGCGAGCCCGTCGGTCTCGGCGGACGCGGCGGCGCTGTTGTGGTCGGACCGCGTCGCGGCATCGCAGCCGCCCAGCGCCAGAATGGCCAGCGTCGCAGCCGCGGACAGAAAATGAGATTTGGTCGGCATGCTTCCCCCTTATGGCACCTTGTCCAGCTTGTTCTTCAATTGCTCGAGCCAATCCTCGGAATCGGGCAAGGCCGCGGCGCCGGTGTAGCGCGTCTCGCGCTCTTCCTCTTCCGGCGTCAATTCGCGCGAGTAGCTGATGGTCAGCCGCCGACCGAAGAAATCGTCGCCGCGCAGCCGAAGCTCGGCCTCGGCATCCGCCGGCAGATTGTCGCGGATGGTCTTCAAATAATCGATCAATTTGTCGAGCGAGGTATATTCGCTGATCTCGATGAAATCCTTGACGCGTTTCGCCACTTTGGCCTCTTCTTGTCCCTTGCCGATAACGACGGAGCGCCGCCGATTAGTGCACGAAGCGGGCGACGACGTCGCGATAGGAACGCGACACCTTCACCTGCGCCCCTGAATCGAGCACCAGGAAGCATTCGCCGTTGGTGTGCGGCTTGACCTGGCGGACGAGGTCGAGGTTGACGATGGTCGAACGATGGACGCGCTGGAACCGCCGCGGGTCGAGCCGTTTCTCCAGGTCCTTCATCGTCTCGCGCAGGATCAACGTATTGTCACCGGTCTGGATGCACATATAGTCGCCGGCGGCGTCGATCCGCTCGATGGTGTCGACGTCGACCCGGAAAATCTGGCCCTGGTCGCGGATGTTGATCATCTTCTCGAAGCGGTTGGCCGCCGGCCCTTCAGCGGCGGTCTCCTCGGCGAGGCTCTCGGCGGCTTCGGGGGCATGCTCGACCAGAACCTCCTTCAAGCGCTCCGCCTCCTCGGCGCCGCGCTTCTCGGCGAGGCGCTGGCGGACCCGGTCGAGGGTTGCCGCCAGCCGGTCCTCCTCGACCGGCTTCATCAGATAATCGACCGCCTGCGCATCGAATGCGCGCAGGGCATGCTCGCCGAAGGCGGTGACGAAGACGAACAAAGGCGGCTCGACCTCCATCATGCCCTGCACCACCGAAAAGCCGTCGAAGCCCGGCATCTGGATGTCGAGGAAGACGAGGTCGGGCTTGTGGGTCTTGATGGCGCGGATCGCCTCGCGGCCGTTGGCGGCGGTGGCCACCACCTCGACGTCCTCATGGGCCTGCAGGCGAAGCTGCAGCCCCTGCGTCGCCAGCGGCTCGTCGTCGACCAGAATGGTGCGAATCGTCATTCAGGATCCTTTGTTGCTGCTTGCGCGTCGCGCCCCCGGCCGTCGCTCGGCGCCCGGCCGTCGAAGGGAATATCGATGATAACGCTGAACCCCCCATGTTCGTTCTGCTTGGTCTGAAAGCCGTGGGCGGCGCCATAGGCTTGCGCCAGACGGTCCTTGATGTTCGCCAGGCCGACTCCGGTCGATTCGTGAACCGCCAGCCCGGCCTGGGTGCCGGGCCCGCTGTCGGCGACCTCGATGCGGATGCCGCTGCCTTCGCGCTCGGCCTTGACCCAGATGTCGGCGCCGGTCTCGCTCGCCGTCACGGCATACTTGATGGCGTTCTCGACCAGAGGCTGCAGGAGCAGCGACGGCAGGCGGGCGCCGATGGTGGCCTGGTCGATGCGGAAATGCGGCCTGAGCCGGTCCTCGAAGCGCATCTTCTCGATCTCGAGGTAGAGCTTTAGTGTTTCGACCTCCTGCGCCAGGGTCACTTGCGCGGTCGGCTCGTTGACCAGGGTATAGCGCAGAAAGGACGACAAACGCGCCAGCATCGCGTTCGCCCGCTCGGTCTGTTTCAGCAACACCAGGGTCGAGATGCTGTTCAACGTGTTGAACAGGAAATGCGGGTTCAGCTGGTAGCGCAGCATCGCCAGCTGTGCCGACGACGCCTGGCCTTCCAGCTTGGCGCGCTGGTCGATCTCCTCTTCCAGCAGCAGATAATAATTGATCCCGTAATAAAGCGCCGACCAAGCCATGATCAGCGCGAAATTCAACAGGATGGCGCCGAGATACTCGACCCCGACCGGCTTCGAATCGGGCTTGAGGAAAGTGGCGAAGCTCCACGTCTCGATGAACGAGAAAGCGAAGCTGGCGAGGACGACGACGATCAGCGACAGCACCGCCGTCAGCAGCGCCCGCATGGTGATCAGTCGCCGGTAGAGCGAGGCCATCAGCAGGGTCAGCGAGTAACCGGTGGCGGTCAGCAGCAAAGTATGGACGACGAACATCGCGCCCATCGAATTGGCGATGCCCGACAGCGAGCGGAGGATGAAATAGCCGATCCAGCCGGTCGATTGCAGGACCCAGAAGGCCTTGTTCTTGTCGGCGAAGAACGGCGCGTCGAGGCCAACCCCCTCGAGCACCGGCCGCGCCGGCCCCTTCGGCCGCGGGCGCGGCAGCGGCCGGGCCTCGGCCGCCGGCGCCGTTTCCAGCAGGCTCGCGCTGTCGCTCGCCATGCTCAGCCCTGTCCCAGACGCCGCATCCGAGCCGATATAGGCGAGGTGGCTCGGAAGCCCAAGGCTTGGCGCTTGGGCAGCCAAGGGTCTATGGCCACCCGGAGAGGAAAGCGATGAACGAACCGCAAGCCCGCGCCGATTTCCGCAGCATGGACGAGGCCAGCCCCGAGGACTGGGCGATCATCGGCGGCCATTTCATGGGCTATGGCAAGGGCCTGCCCGACCGAGTGCTGGCGCATCTCAAGCTGCTAGACGGCGATTATGGCGGCTTCCCGGTCGACCGGCTGCAGCACAGCCTGCAAACCGCCACCCGCGCCCACCGCGCCGGCGAGAGCGAAGAGTATGTCGTCGGGGCCTTGCTTCATGACATCGGCGACACGTTGGGCAGCTACAACCACCCCGACGTCGCCGCGGCCATCCTGAAGCCGTTCGTCGACGAGAAACTGCACTGGATGGTTGCCCACCATGGCATCTTCCAGGGCTATTATTTCTTCCACTACCTCGGCCTCGACCGCGACCTGCGCGAGCAGTTCCGCGGCCACCCGCATTTCGAGGACACGGCGCGCTTCTGTGAAATCTACGATCAAACCGCGTTCGACCAGGCCTATGACAGCGCCCCGCTGGAATTTTTCGAGCCGATGGTCCACCGCGTCTTCGCGGCACCGAAGCAATCGATTTACGTTACCCCATCCGAATAAAAGTTCACGGAGTTTCCTTTTCCATGTTGCGTATCCTCGCCGCCGTCGCGGCCATCGTCCTGCTTGGCGCCTGCGAACGGGCCGGCCCGGCGCCTGACAACGCCAACACACAGTCGGCCGAAGCACCCGCCATCGCCCCGATCCTGACCGGCGCCGACGCCGTCGACACTTACAGTTACGCCCGGCCGCAAGAGGCGCGGGTGCACCATGTCGCGCTTGACCTCGGCGTCGATTTCGAGGCCAAGCGCCTGGCCGGGACGGCGACCCTCGACATCGAACGCAAGCCCGACGCCAAGGAGATCGTCCTCGACAGCAAGGGGCTGGAAATCCAGTCGGTCGCCGACGGCAACGGCCAGGCGCTGGCGTTCAAGCTCGGCGAAGCGCACGAGACCATCGGCGCGCCGCTGACCATCGCCCTTCGCCCCGACACCGAGCAACTGGTCATCCGCTACAAATCGGCGCCCGACGCCGAGGCGCTGCAATGGCTGACGCCCGAACAGACGGCGGGCAAGGCGCATCCCTATCTGTTCAGCCAGGGCCAGGCGATCCTCAACCGCAGCTGGATCCCGACCCAGGATTCGCCCGGCATCCGCCAGAGCTGGGAAGCGGTGATCCGGGTGCCGGCGCCGCTGACCGCGGTGATGAGCGCGCCGCGCGCCGCCGAGCCGCTGACCCAAGGCGGCGAGACCGCTTTTTCCTTCAAGATGGACAAGCCGGTCGCTCCTTATCTGATCGCGCTTGCCGTCGGCGACTTGAAGTTCCGCTCGCTTGGCCCGCGCTCCGGCGTCTGGACCGAGCCCGCCATGCTCGACGACGCCGCCGCCGAACTGGCGGACACCGAGAAGATGATCGACGCCGCGGAGAAACTGTACGGCCCCTATCGCTGGGGCCGCTACGACCTCCTCGTCCTGCCGCCTTCCTTCCCCTACGGCGGCATGGAGAATCCGACCCTCACTTTCCTGACCCCAACCTTCATCGCCGGCGACAAGAGCCTGGTTGGCCTCGTCGCGCACGAGCTGGCGCACAGCTGGTCGGGCAACCTCGTCACCAACGCCACCTGGGCCGACAGCTGGCTCAACGAAGGCGTCACCTCCTATTTCGAGAACCGGATCATGGAGGCGATCTACGGACCGAAACGCGCGAAGCAGGAAGCGGCGCTCAGCTTCGACGAGATGCAGAAGGCTTTCGCCGAGGAAGGCCGCAACGCGCCGATCACCGCCCTCCACCTCCCGCCGAAGGAGGGAGTGCCGGACGGAGGGTCGAGCGGAATCATCTACGACAAGGGCGCCGTTTTCCTCCGCACCATCGAGAGCATCGTCGGCCGCCAGCGCTGGGACGCCTATTTGCGCTCCTATTTCGACCGCCATGCGTTCCAGCCAATGACCTCGGCGCGCTTCCTCGCCGACCTGCGCGCGAACCTGGTCAAGGGCGACGAGGATCTGGATCGCAAGCTTCAGCTCGACCGCTGGGTCTATCAGCCCGGCCTTCCGGGCAATGTCGCGCGCCCCGACCCGCGGGCCTTCGCGGCGGTCGACCAGGCGGTGCGCCAGTTCGGCGCCGGCGCGCCCATCGACAAAGCGGCGTGGGACGGCTGGAACACCGCCGAGCGGCTGCGGTTCCTGAACTCGCTGCCGCGCAAGCTGCCGACGGCGCGCCTCGATGTGTTGGAAAAGACGCTTGGACTGAACGCGATCGGCAACAACGAGGTCCGCTTCGCCTGGCTCGATTTGGCCATCGCCAATCATTACCAGCCGGCCGTTCCCAGCATCGAGCAGTTCCTCGCCAGCCAGGGCCGCGGCAAGTTCGTCCGCCCGCTCATCAAGGCGCTGGCCGAGGATCGCTTGTGGGGCCGGCCGATCGCGATGCGGGCCTATGCCAAAGCTCGGCCGCTTTATCATCCGATCGTCACCCGCGAGCTCGACAAACTGGGACTGATCAGCGCGAAATCGTCCTAGAGAGGTTGCCGCGCCGGGCTGAGGCGTTAGACTTGGTCCGATGCCAAGCCCAGACATTGCGGCCTTCCTGCGCGACCATTTCAAGTCGGTCTGGGCGCTCGAGCTATTGCTGTTCCTAAGGGACCACGCCGACCAGGCGTGGACCGGCGAGCAGCTGGTGACGGCGCTCCGCACCAGTGAAACCATCGTTTCGACCAGCGTTTCAACCCTGGTCGCCGGCGGCCTGCTGGCTGGCGACGACAAGGGTCTTGTCCGCTATGAGCCGGCGTCGCATGACCTGAGCCGGCTGGTCGACGTCACCCAGGCGCTCTACGCCAAGAAACCCGACGCGGTCCGCCGCGTCATCGTCAGCTCGTCCGCTACTGGCCTGTCGGCCTTCGCCGACAGCTTCAAGCTCAGGAACGACTAGTGCCTCCAGCGTTTCCAGCGGCCGTCTATGTCCTCTGCTTCCTGACCAGCGGCGCCTGCACCTACCTGCTGGCGCGCAACTACCGCCGCACCGGCACCAGGCTGCTGATGTGGAGCGCGCTCTGCTTCGGCCTGCTCGCTCTCAACAATGTCGTCGTCTTCCTCGACGCCTTGATCATCCACGACGTCGATCTCGCGCTAGCCCGCCTCGGCCTGTCGCTGGCGGCGGTCTCGGTCCTGTTGTTCGGCTTCATCTGGGACCTCAACGAATGAGCACGCTGCCGATTTTCCTGGCCGGCGCCATCGTCGCCGGCTTCGCCTTTGCCGGGCTGTTCTTCCTCAAGTCGTGGAAGCGCACTCGCGACGAATTGTTCCTGGCCTTCACCGGCGCCTTCTGGCTGCTCGGCCTCGGCCAGGGGCTGCTGACCTTCTCGCGAATCCCGCTGGAGGAGCGCAGCTGGTTGTATCTGTTCCGGCTCGCCGCTTTCGTCCTCATCCTGGCGGCGATCTGGCGCAAGAATCGCGCCCGCGCCCGCTAGGGTCAATAGCGCACCCAATCGGCAAGGCTTTAACCGCCCTTAAACCCTCTTCGGCTACTCCCGAATCCGCTTACGCTGGCAGGATGCGGAATGTACGAAGCGCCCGACCGTTATAAACGCATGGTTTCCGCTCGCCTGCCGGGCGGGGAATCGCTTGCCCTGACCGACGGCCAGAGCGAAGGCGGCTCGCCACTGCGCGATGTCCAGCTCATTTCCCGTGCCCAGCTGGCGCCCTTTTTCGCCGCCGCCAATGTCGTTGCCGCCGTCCTCGTCGCCGCGGCTTTGTGGAACCATGTCGCCGCGCAATGGCTGCTCGCCTGGGTCATCCCGGTGGCGCTGGCCAATTTCGGCGCCATGCACATGGCCCGCATGCAGGCCGTGACTCATGTCGGTCGCTCGGGCCATGCCGTGCCCGACTGGTTGCTGGTCG
>DAIPLM010000144.1:0-4885 GCA_036769205.1 Sphingomicrobium sp. | reverse complement strand
CGGATGTCGAGGTCGTGGCTGGCGAGCTGGAAGCCGGCGCCGAGGCTGTCGAGGTTGGCCAGTACCTGCAGCCGTTTCCCGGCGCCCTCGGTCATCTGCCGGTCGGGCGCGGTCGTCAGATAGGCGTAGGCGCGGGTCTTTGACCGCCCAACGCGGCCGCGCAATTGGTAGAGCTGGGCGAGGCCGAAGCGGTCGGCGCGGTGGACGATCAAGGTGTTGGCCGACGGGATGTCGAGGCCGCTTTCGATGATGGTGGTCGACAGCAAGACGTCATATTTGCGGTCGTAGAAGGCGCTCATCCTCTCCTCGACCTGGCCGGCGCCCATCTGGCCATGGGCGGTGACCGCCTTCACCTCCGGTACCTCCTCGCGCAGCCATTCCTCCATGTCGGGCAGGTCGGCGATGCGGGGGACGACGAAGAAGCTTTGGCCGCCGCGGTAATGCTCGCGCAGCAGGGCTTCGCGGATGACGATCGGGTCCCAGGGGCTGACATAGGTGCGGATCGCCAGCCGGTCGACCGGCGGGGTCTGGATGACCGAGAGCTCGCGCAGGCCCGACATTGCCATTTGCAGCGTCCGCGGGATCGGGGTGGCGGTCAAAGTGAGGACATGGACGTCGGCCCGCAGCGCCTTCAGCCGCTCCTTGTGGGCGACCCCGAAATGTTGCTCCTCGTCGACAATGACCAGGCCCAATTTCTTGAATTTGATCGATTTCGCCAGCAGCGCATGGGTGCCGATGACGATGTCGACCAGGCCGGCCTCGATGCCGTCCTTGGTCTTCCTGGCCTCGGCCGCCGGCACCAGCCGCGACAGCCGGCCGATCTCGATCGGGAAGCCCTGGAAGCGTTCGACGAAGTTGCGGTAATGCTGGCGGGCGAGGAGGGTCGTCGGGCAGACCAAAGCGACCTGGAAGCCGGCCATGGCAGCGACGAAGGCGGCGCGCAGCGCCACCTCGGTCTTGCCGAAGCCGACATCGCCGCAGACCAGGCGGTCCATCGGCTTGCCGGCGGCGAGATCCTCCAGCACTTCCTCGATCGCCCGGTCCTGGTCCTCGGTTTCCTCATAGGGAAAGCGGTTGACGAACTCGGGCAAAGCCGGGTCGGCCTCGGCGATCTGGCCGGGGCGGGTGGCGCGCAAGGCGGCGGTGCGGATCAATTCACCGGCGATCTCGCGGATGCGCTCCTTCATCCGCGCCTTGCGCCGCTGCCAGCCTTCGCCGCCCAGGCGGTCGAGCGTCGCCCGTTCGCTGTCGGCGCCGTAGCGCGACAGGACGTCGATATTCTCGACCGGCACATAGAGCTTGTCGCCGCCGGCATATTCGAGCGCGACACAATCGTGCGGCGCCTTGCCGACCTGGATCGAGGTCAGCCCTTCGTAGCGGGCGATGCCATGATCGGCGTGGACGACGAGGTCGCCCGGGCTGAGCGCCGCCAGCTCGGCGAGGAAGGCATCGGCGCTCTTGCGGCGCTTCTTGCGGCGGACCAGCCGGTCGCCGAGCATGTCCTGCTCGGTGAGGACGGCGACCTCGGCGCTGGTGAAGCCATGGTCGAGCGGCAGCACCATCAGCGCCGCATCGGCTTTCGCGCCCAGCGCCTCCTGCCAGGTTCGGACCTGCTTCAGTGACTTGAGGCCATGGTCCTCGAGCAGCCCGGCAAGCCGCTCGCGGGCCCCGGCGCTATAGCTGGCGAAGACGATCTTGTGCTTGTTTTTCTTTAGCTTGGCGACGTGCTTGATGACTTCGTCGTAGATATTGGCCTGGCGGCCACGCTCCGGCGCGAAGTCGCGGGCGGGGTCGACCCCGAAATCGATTACGCGGTCGCTTTCCGGTTCGTGGAAGGCCGAAGTGAGATGGATGCGCCGTCCGGCCAAAGCCGACCGCCATTCGTCGCGCGACAGATAAAGCGCGGTCGGCGGCAGCGGCCGATAGCTGCCGGGGCTGGCGACCATCGCCTGGCTGCGGTTGGTGAAATAGTCCTGGATGGCTTCGGCGCGGGCTTCTAGGGCGCCGTCGACGCCGCCGTCGCGGACGATGACGTCATGCTCGCCGAGATGGTCGAACAAGGTCGCGAGCTTGTCCTCGAACAGGGGCAGCCAATGCTCCATGCCCGCCAGCCGGCGGCCTTCGGAGACGGATTGGTACAAGGGGTCGCCGGTGGCGGTTGCGCCGAACTGCTCGCGATAGCCGGCGCGGAAGCGCTTGACGCTGTCGTCGTCGAGCAGGGCTTCGGAGGCCGGCATCAGGATGAACGCGTCGGCGGGGCCGATCGTCCGTTGGTCGGACGGGTCGAAGCGCCGCATGCTCTCGATCTCGTCACCGAAGAAATCGAGGCGGATCGGGTTGGGCTCGCCCGACGGGAACAGATCGAGGATCGAGCCGCGCACCGCAAAATCGCCGGCATCGTGGACGGCGTCGGTGCGCTGGTAGCCGTTGGCGGTCAGGAGCGCCGCCAGTTGATCGCGGTCGACCCGCTCGCCCTCGGCCAGTCGCCGGGTCAATTGGCGCACCCGGAATGGCGTCACCAGCCGTTGGGTGGCGGCGTTGGCGGTGGCGATCAGCAATTGCGGCCCGGTGCGCGCCACCTGCAGCGCGTGCAGCGCCGCCATCCGCTCGGCCATCACCCGCAGCGCCGGCGACGCCCGGTCGTAGGGCAGGCAGTCCCAGGCGGGGAGGGTCAGGACTTCGACATCGGGGGCGAACAACGGCACCGTGTCGGCGAGCGCCCGCATCGCCGCTTCGTCGGCGGCAATCACCACCGCGCGCCCGCTGTTGCCGGCGCCATGCGCCGCCCGCGCCAGATCGCCCGCCAGCCACGGCAGAAACCCGGTCGGCACGCCGCTGAGGGTCAGCGGCTCGGGCGCCTTCAAGATGCGTCGCAGGACGTCGCTCACTGGGGCGCCTTCAAATAATCGAGCCTGCGCATCGCCTGCATCATCGGCCCCTGGAAGCGCGCCGGCGCCTCGGCGGTTCCGATCGCCCAGGCCATGATGTCGACGTCCTGTTCGTTCAGCAGCCCGGAGAACCAGGCTCGCTCCGGCGCCCCCCAGGTGGCCTGGTGAGCATCGAAGAACCCGCCGATCATCAGGTCCGCCTCGCGCGTGCCGCGATGCCACGCCCGCCAGTGCAGCGCCTTCAGCTCGTCGTCCATCGGGGGCATCGCCGCCATGTAGGAAAAGGCGGCCCTTATTGCGAGCGCCGATTGTCCCGCTAATGCTTGGCCATGCGCCCGGACATCCTCAATCCTTTGTTCGCCGAGGTCGAGGCGCTGCCCGGGGTCGGGCCGCAGGTCGCCAAGGCGCTGAAGCGGCTCGACATCACCCGCGCCGTCGACCTGGCCTTCCACTTGCCGACCGGGACTATCGAGCGGGTCCACGCGACGGCGGCGAGCGCGGCTCTGCTTGGCCATCATGTCGTTCTCGAGCTGACCCCGTTCGAGAGCCGGCAGGGAGCGCGCGGGCCGATGCGCGTGTTCGCCAGCGACCGCGATGGCAACACCATCACCCTCGTCTATTTCAACAATCCCGGCTGGGCGAAGAAGAGCCTGCCGATGGGCGAGGCGAAAATCGTCTCGGGCCGGCTCGATGCCTATGGCGACGAGTGGCAGATCGTCCATCCCGAGGTACTCAGCGCCGGCAAGGCCGCCGACCTGCCGCAACGCGAGCCGGTCTATCCGTTGACCGAGGGCATCGCCAACCGCCGCATGCGCGAGCTGGTGATGGCGGCGGTGGAGCGGGCGCCGGAACTGCCGGAATGGGTCGAGCCGTCGCTGCTGGCGCGCCAAGGATGGCGCAATTGGCGCTCGGCGCTGGCCGAAGCACATTCGGACCCGATCGCAAGCGATCCGCGCAACCGCCTGGCCTATGACGAGATTTTCGCCAACCAATTGGCCTTGCTGGTGCTTCGCCAGGACAGCCGGCGCAAGCGAACGGCGTCGCTGCAGGGCGACGGCCGGCTGACCGCCAAGCTCAGACTGCCCTACAGCCTGACCGGCGCCCAGCGGCGGGTCACCGAGGAAATCCGCGGCGACATGGCGCAGACGGCGCCGATGCTGCGGCTGCTGCAGGGCGACGTGGGCTCGGGCAAGACCCTGGTCGCCTTGCTGGCGATGCTGGCGGCGGTTGAGGCCGGCGCCCAGGCGGCGTTGCTGGCGCCAACCGAAATCCTTGCCCGCCAGCATCATGCGACGCTGCTGGCGCAACTCGACAGCCTTGGCGTCCGCGTCGCCATCCTCACCGGCCGCGAGAAGGGCCGGGCGCGGGAATCCGTGCTGATGGGCCTCGCCGACGGCTCGATCGACATCCTGGTCGGCACCCACGCCATCTTCCAGGAGAAGGTCTCCTACCGGAACCTCGGCCTGGCCGTGATCGACGAGCAGCACCGCTTCGGGGTCTCGCAACGTTTACTGCTCTCAGCCAAGGCCGAGCGGCCGCCGCATTTGCTGGTGATGACCGCGACGCCGATCCCGCGCACTTTGACCCTGACCCATTATGGCGAGATGGACGTCAGCCGCATCGACGAGATGCCGCCGGGGCGGATGCCGGTCGAGACCCGCGTGATCAGCGAGGAGCGGTTGGCCGAAGTCATCGACGGGCTCGCTCGCCATATCGCCGGCGGCGGACAGGCCTATTGGGTCTGCCCGTTGGTCGAGGAAAGCGAGAAATCGGACGCCGCCGCCGCCGAACAGCGCGCCGCCGTGCTCCGCCAGCGGTTCGGCGCCGATAAGGTCGGGCTGGTCCACGGCCGCATGAAAGGACCGGCGAAGGATGGCGTCATGGCGTCATTCGCGGGCGGACGGCTGGCGGTGCTGGTGGCGACGACCGTGATCGAGGTCGGGGTCGACGTGCCCAACGCCACGGTGATGCTGATCGAGGACGCCGACCGCTTCGGC
>DAIPLM010000143.1:0-4903 GCA_036769205.1 Sphingomicrobium sp. | reverse complement strand
ACCCGCGCACCGGCTGGCTGGCCGGCATGGCCTTTGGCTTCGCTTTGTGGGCGGCGGGCGCGGTGATGGTCCTGCCATTGGTCAGCGGCGGCCGCGCCCCGGCCGGCACCGCCGCCATCGGCGTCTTCCTGTCGCTGGTGCTGTGGGGCGGCGTCCTCGGGCTGCTGCTGCCCTTCATCCAGCGGCGAGTGCGGACCAGCCTGGATCGAGCCGCGCAAGGGGCTGAGCACGGACCCGGGGCAGCGGCCGACAAGGGCGCCGCCAAAGGTCCGCGGCCCTAATCTTCACCATCGCGCCGCGATGAATTCCTAGGCGCGGGCGTATTCGGTGGGGGTGACGCGGTCGTCGCGGTCGGCGTCGGCGATGGCCTTGAACTCGGCGAAGGCCGGCTGCGCTTCGAGGGTCAGCCAGCCGTCATCCGCATCGGCGAGGGAAAACCGCTGAGCCCAATGCCCAGCAGGGCAGCTTATCGACGAAGAGCGCAATCGGTTCGACGACCGACATCGGTGCGTCGTGACATCAAAGGAAGGGCGGGACAGAGAGCCTGCCATGAGTAGCGTATCCCTGCTTGTAAAGCAGTCCAAAACCGATGGCGCCGCGGCAATGGCGCTTTCCCAATGTCGTCTGTACGCAACGGGCTGCAAGCCCGACCGGCGCGCCGCCTTCAATGCCGTCCGGCTGGCCGCGCACCTTGGTCATCCCGACGGCCGCCGCGCCCGCATCTATCTGACCGCGGCCGGGATCGGCACGAAGCCTGATTATCCGGCAGCAATGGAAATGCTCAAGGAGCTTGCGAAAGAGGACAAGTTCGCCGCCGTGCAATTGTCCTTGCTCGATCATGTTGCCTGCGAACAACGGCTGGCGGAAGCGCCACCGAAGATCATCTCGGCGGACCCCTACATCGCGCTCTACCCCAGTCTTTTCAGCCCGGCCGAGTGCAAGTATTTGGCCGTGATCGCGGCACCCTGGCTGGAACAGGCGCGGGTCACCTTCGAGGGCGGCGAGACGCAGCTCGAAGATGTGCGCGACGCCGATTCGAGTGCAATTTCGCATTTAGCGGAGGATTTAGTCGTCCAGCGAATCAATCGCTGCATCGCTGCTGCTACCGGCACGCAGCCGGAGTGGGGGGAGCCGCTCAACGTCTTGCGTTACAGTCAGGGCCAGCAATTCCGGCCTCACCACGACGGCCGCGGGTCGGGGGACGGCCCGATGCGCATCATGACCGCCCTGGTCTGGCTTAACGAGCAGTTCGACGGTGGGGAAACGGAGTTCCCGACGCTCAACATTCGCGTGCGTGGCGGGGTCGGTGACATGCTCGTCTTCAGGAACTTCCATGACGATGGCTCGCAGGACGACAGGCTGATCCATGCCGGTCTGCCTGTCAGCCACGGCGTCAAGTGGATGGCCAGCCGCTGGATCAGGGCGGCGGACTTTTTGGAATGAGGCGGCAGCACATGCCGCAGCGCCGATGATCTGGCACCAAACCGCTCACCACCGCGCCGCGATGAACTCCTTGGCGCGGGCATATTCGGCGGTGGTGACGCGGCCGTCGCGGTCGGCGTCGGCGATGTCCCTGAACGCCGCGAACGCCGGCTGCGCTTCGTAGAGGGTCAGCCAGCCGTCATGGTTGGAATCGTAAATGCGCACCGCCCAGGCGCGCAGCTGGGGGTCGATCTCGAACAACTCATGGGCATGCGGATTGACCGGCGCCGGCGCGTTGGATGCCGACGCCAGCGCCGCTTGCGCGGCCATGCCCAAGACAAGCCCGATCATGCCCGCCCCAACGCCCGGCGCTAAGGTTTCTTTCCCTTATCGAGGCAGTCGCGGACGGCGGCGTCGAGGGCGTCGGGGCGGAACGGCTTGGCGAGCAATTGCGCGCCCGGCGCCGCGGCGCGGATCGCCTCGGTCTCGTTATAGCCGGAAACGAACAGGATCGGCTGGCCGGGGACCTCGCGCAGCATCCTCGCCGCCACCTCGCTGCCGGGCATCAACGGCATGGCGAAGTCGAGGATGACGAGGTCGGGCCTTTGCTCGGCGAAGGCCTTGAGGCCGGCAGCGCCGTCGGCCGCCTCGCGCACCGCATAGCCGTAATCGGCGAGGCTGGCTGAGATGAAAGCGCGGACATCCGGGTCATCGTCGATCACCAGGACACTGGCCTTGCGGCGGGCGGCCTTGCGGGCGGCCTTGGCGGTGGCGGCCGGGCTGTCCTCGGCGCCGGCCTCGGCGCGGCGGAAGAACAGGCGCACGGTCGTCCCCTCGCCCGGCGCGCTGTCGATCCGCGCCGTGCCTCCCGACTGGCGGGCGACGCCATAGACCATGGAGAGGCCCAGGCCGGTGCCCTTGCCGACCTCCTTGGTGGTGAAAAACGGCTCGAAGGCGCGCGACGCCACCTCCGCGTCCATGCCGACGCCGGTGTCGCTGACCGCCAGCTCGACATAGTCGCCATCTTCCAGCTCGGCGTCGTCGGTGATGGTGCGCGCCGTCGTGCAGAAGGTCAGGACGCCGCCGTCGGGCATGGCGTCGCGGGCGTTGATGGCGAGGTTGAGGACGGCCAGCTCGAGCTGGGTCGGGTCGGCCATCACCGGCACCAGCGTCTCGTCGATCTGGAAGCGCTTTTCGATGGCCGGCCCAAGCACGTTCTTGAGCAGTGGCCGCATGCCCTCGATCAGCGGCGCGACGAAGGTCGGCTTGACCTCCAGCTTCTGCACCCGGCTGAAGGCCAGCAATTGCGCCGTCAGCCGCGCCCCGCGCTCGGCCGCCGTCAAGGCATTGGCGGCATAGCGCTTCATGCGCTCGTCCTTGATGGTGCGGGCGATCAGATCGAGCCCGCCGACCACCACCGTCAGCAGATTGTTGAAATCGTGGGCGATGCCGCCGGTCAGCTGGCCGAGCGCCTCCATTTTCTGGCTCTGGCGAAGCTGCTCCTGCGCCGCCTTCAATTCGGTAATGTCGCGCGCCTCGAACAGCAAGTAGAGGATCTTGCCGTCGTGCCCGCGGACCGGCTGGACGGCGACGTCGAGGAAGGCGGTGGGCGTCCCGTCGCGCTCCATCTTCACTTCCTCGTTGAACAATTCCCCCGCCGCCGCCGCCTTCACCCCGCGCTTCATGGTGGCGATGTGCTGCGGATAGGCCTTGAGCGTCGGCGCGTCCCAGATCTTGAGCCCGACCGCATTCTCCGGATGCGGGTCGCGCCAGCTCGCCGACTTGCCGTTCAACTGCAGCACCGTCCCCTTGGGGTCGAGCAGGACGATCACCTCGAGGATCGAATCGAAGATGGCGCGGAAGCGCTGCTCGCTCGCCGCCAACGCCGCCGTCCGTTCCTCGACCTGTGCCTTGAGCTCGAGCTCCGCTTCCTTGGTCAGCGTGATGTCGGTCGCCGCGCCGATGAAGCCCGCCAGGCTCCCATCCGGGCCGAAGCGCGGGCTGCTGGTGCTCTTCAGCCAGCGATATTCGCCATCGCCGCGGCGGAACCGGCCCTCCAGCGTGAACGTCTGCAGGCTGGCCTCCCCGGCGATGCTTGTCGCGGTGATCCGCTCGACATCGTCGGGGTGGATGCCCGAGCGCCAGTCGTAAGCCCGGGCGAACTCGCGGTCGTCGGTGCCGAGAAAGTCCATGTAGGCGTCGTTGACGAAGTCGCGGCTGCGGTCGAGCCGGGTGACCCACATCAGGGTCGGCGCCTGGTTGGCGATGCGGCGGAAGCGCGCCTCGCTCTCCTTCAGCGCCCGCTCGGCGACCCGTTGCTCGGTGACGTCCTGGATGACCAGGATCAGCCCCGCCACTCGCCCCTGCGCGTCAAGTTGCGGCAGATATTCCGACTGGATGGCGAGCATGCCCCGGCTCGGGTGCGGGTAATCGGACGCGAACCATTGCCTTGTCCCGGCCAGCGCCGCCGCCAGCAGCGGCCGCCGCGGCGCCAGCACCGGCTCGGGCAGCAGCTCGGCCATCCCCCGCCCGATCACCTCGCCGCGCGGCTTGTCGAAATAATCGGCATAAGCCCGGTTGCAGAAGCGGTAGGTGAGGCTCGGGTCGACATAAGCGATCGCCATCGGGAGTGCATCGGCGATGGCCAGGATTTGGCTGAAATCGAAGGCGTCGAGCGGCGCCGGCCGCGGCCCCGTCCCCGTCGAATCGTCGCGCCTCTTCGCCATGCGCCCGAAATTGCGCGGAAACGGCGGGAGAGTCACGGGTTACGGAGGTCGAAGGAATGCGATCGGCGGTTTGATTAGCGGCGACTGATTTTGGCTTCCCTAGCAACACCAGGCGAACGGGGCTGAGATGCCGCCGACGCTAGCTTTCGTCGCCCATGCGCAGCGCCGCGATAAACGCCTCCTGCGGGATCGACACCGACCCATATTCCCGCATCTATTTCTTCCCCTCCTTCTGCTTGTCGAGCAGCTTCCGCTTCCGGCTGGCGTCGCCGCCGTAGCACTTGGCCGTCACGTCCTTGCGCAGCGCCGCGATCGTCTCGCGGGCGATGACCTTGCCGCCGATCGCCGCCTGGATGGGGATTTTGAACAAATGGCGGGGAATGAGGTCCTTTAGCCGCTCGCACATGCCACGGCCGCGCGCTTCGGCGTTGGCGCGGTGGACGATCATGCTGAGCGCGTCGACCGGCTCGCCATTGACCAGGATGCTCATCTTGACGAGGTCGCCGGGGCGGTGGCCGATCATGTGATAGTCGAAGCTGGCATAGCCTCGCGAGATCGACTTCAGCCGGTCGTAGAAATCGAACACCACCTCATTGAGCGGCAATTCGTAGGTCAGCTGCGCCCGCGTGCTCTGGCCGTGGCCGACATAGGTCAAATTCTTCTGGATGCCGCGGCGGTCCTGGCAAAGCTTGAGCACCGAGCCGAGATATTCGTCGGGGACGTAGATGGTCGCCTCGATCCACGGCTCCTCGATG
>DAIPLM010000142.1:0-4913 GCA_036769205.1 Sphingomicrobium sp. | reverse complement strand
GCGCTTCATCGTCTTCAGCATCTCGCGGGTGACGAGCTTGGGGGCGGCGGCGCCGGGGACCAGCACCGCGCCGATCACCAGCTCCGACTTCTCGACCGCATGAGCGATCGTCGCCCGCGATGCATAGGCCGTCTTGATCTGGCTGGAAAAGAACATGTCGAGCTCAGCCAGTCGCTCCATGTTGATGTCGTAGATGGTGACGTCCGCGCGCAAGCCCACCGCCATCTGCGCGGCGTTGACGCCGGCGACGCCGCCACCGAGGATCGCCACCCGGGCCGGGGCGACGCCGGGAACGCCGCCGAGCAGCACGCCGCGGCCGCCTTGCTCCTTTTCGAGGTAATGGGCGCCGACCTGGACCGACATTCGGCCCGCGACCTCGCTCATCGGCTTCAGCAGCGGCAGCGACCCGTTCCTGCCGGTCACCGTCTCATAGGCAATGCAGGTCGCGCCGGACTGCATTAGCCCTTCGGCCTGCGGCTTGTCGGCGGCGAGATGGAGGTAGGTGAAGAGGATGTGGCGCGGCTCCAGCAACGCGATTTCCTGGGCCTGCGGCTCCTTGACCTTGACGATCATGTCGGCCGCCTTGAACACCGACGCCGCGTCGGGGAGGATGGTGGCGCCGGCTTTGGCATAGGCCTTGTCGGGGCAATCGATGCCGTTGCCGGCACCGGTTTCGACCACCACCTCATGGCCGGCGGCGGTCAGCTCCGCCACCGAGGCTGGGGTCAGGCCGACCCGATATTCGTGCACCTTGATTTCCTTCGGCACTCCGACGCGCATGGCTGGCTCGCTCCAGTGATGGGATTAGCGCGGCCCTATAGACAGGAGCGGCGGCGATTGCAGCGCCTTTTTGGGGGTGCTAGTGCCCCGCGCCTTAGCATGACCGGCGCAAGGCACCCATGAACATTCCCGCCACGGGCGCCGCCGTCAGCGATCCGCCACCCGAAACCCCCCACGGGCCCCACCATCCCCAGGGCTCGCTGGCGAAGCTTGCCGTCGGCGCCGTCGGCATTGTCTTCGGCGATATCGGCACCTCGCCGATCTACGCCTTCCGCGAGACCTTCGCCGGGCATCACACCTTGGTTCCCGACGCGCTGCACATCTACGGCGTCCTCAGCCTCATTTTCTGGTCGATGATGATTATCGTCACCCTCAAATATGTGACGATCATCATGCGCGCCGACAACAAGGGCGAGGGCGGCAGCCTGGCTCTGCTGGCGCTGATCAACCGGATGACCAGCGGCAAGAAGCGCTGGACCAGCGGCATTGTCCTGCTCGGCGTCTTCGCGACTGCCCTGTTCTACGGCGATTCGATGATCACCCCGGCGGTGTCGGTGCTGTCGGCGGTCGAGGGGCTGACGACCGTCCAGGCCAGCTTCGCGCCATTCGTCATCCCAGTGGCGATCGGCATCCTCGTCGGCCTGTTCGCTATCCAGTCGCGCGGCACCGCCCGTGTCGGGTTGATGTTCGGCCCGATCATGCTGTTTTATTTCGGCACCATCGCCGTGCTCGGAGTCATGCATCTGGTGCATTATCCAGCGGTCATCCTGGCGATGCTCAACCCGCTCAACGTCTTCCATTTCTTCGCCATCGATCCGGTGCGCGCCTTCGTCGCCATGTGCTCGGTGGTGCTGGTGGTCACCGGTGGCGAAGCGCTTTACGCCGACATGGGCCATTTCGGCCGCCGGCCGATCAAATATTCCTGGCTCTACTTCGTGCTACCGGCGCTGCTGCTCAATTACATGGGGCAGGGGGCGATGCTGCTGACGCTGCCGCCGGCGGAAGCGATCGAGACGGTGAAAAACCCGTTCTTCTACCTCGCCCCGGAAGCGCTGCGTTTGCCATTGGTCATCCTGGCGACGGCGGCGGCGATCATCGCCAGCCAGGCGGTGATCTCGGGCGCCTTCTCGGTCACCCAGCAGGCGATCCAGCTCGGCTTCATCCCGCGCCTGCGCATCACCCATACCAGCGAGAGCGCCGCCGGGCAGATCTACATCCCGATCGTCAA
This sequence comes from Sphingomicrobium sp., assembly GCA_036769205.1. Taxonomy (GTDB): domain Bacteria; phylum Pseudomonadota; class Alphaproteobacteria; order Sphingomonadales; family Sphingomonadaceae; genus Sphingomicrobium. The sequence continues at coordinate 2,905 of DAIPLM010000142.1, read as the reverse complement.
TTGGGCGCTGATGGTGATGGTCATGCTGTTGGTCCTGACCTTCCAGTCCTCCTCCAACCTGGCCGCCGCCTACGGCATCGCCGTCACCGGCGCGATGCTGATCGATGGCGTCCTGATCGCGGTCGTCCTCTTCACCTTGTGGAACTGGAACCGCTGGCTGGCCGGGGCGCTGCTGGCGGTCTTCTTCACCGTCGATCTCGCTTACTTGGCCGCGAACCTGCTCAAGGTTCCCGACGGCGGCTGGTTCCCGCTGCTGGTCGGCGCCATCGCCTTCACCCTGCTGACCACCTGGGCCAAGGGCCGCAAGCTGATGATCGACCGCATGAACGAAGCGGCGCTGCCGATGGAAGTGTTCATCAAGTCGGCCTCGACCAGCGCCGCCCGGGTGCCCGGCACCGCCGTCTTCATGACCACCTCGATCAGCGGAGTGCCGCACGCGCTGCTGCACAATCTCAAGCACAACAAGGTGCTCCACGAGCGGGTGATGCTGCTCACCGTCCGCATCGAGGACATCCCGTTCGTCAGCGAGGATCGGCGGGTCGAGACCAAGGATTATGGCGCCGGCTTCTTTCGGGTCATCCTGCGCTATGGCTTCATGGAGGAAATCAACGTCCCGTCGGCGCTGGCCGACGTCAAGGGCATCGGCAGCCAGTGCAAGATGATGGACACCAGCTTCTTCCTCGCCCGCCAGACCCTGCTGCCTTCGGCGCGGCCGGGCATGGCGGTGTGGCGCGAGCGGCTATTCGCCTGGATGCTGCGCAACGCGGAAAGCGCGATGGAGTTCTTCAAGCTCCCGACCAACCGCGTCATCGAGCTTGGCAGCCAAGTGGAAATTTGAACCCAACCGGCACCCCGCTGGTTGGCGCCGCCATGTATGACCTTCTCACCTGGGCGGCGACCATCGCCACCATCGGCGGCGCCCTGCTGACCGCGTCCAACCTAGGCGCGCGGGTGACTGGCGCCGGTTTCGTCGTCTTCCTGTTCGGCTCGCTCAGCTGGCTCGCGGTCGCCATGACCAGTGGCCAGCAGGCTTTGCTGTGGACCAACGCGGTCCTGACTTTGCTCAACCTGTTCGGCATATGGCGCTGGCTGGGACGGCAGGCGAAGGTCGAGGAGGGGGCGAAGCTGGCGGCGGTGGCCAGCAGCCACACGCCCGGCGAGGACCTGTTCCCGGTCTCCCTGCTGTCCCGGGCCAAGGTGATTGCCGCTGACGACGAGCTCGGCACCTGTGTCGACGCCATGGCCGGCTGCGACAGCGGGCGACTGGCCTACGTCGTTGTTTCCGAAGGCGGCGTCGCCGGCGTCGGCGAACGGCTCCGGCGGCTCGACTGGCGTGATGCCAAGGTGACCGGGGATGTCGTCGCCGCCGGCATCGACCGCCGCCGCTTCTGCGCGCTGCCGGAAGTGGAGCGTGATTCGTGGCCGGCGCGCTGATCGTCACCGCGGAGCTGGCGCGCGCCGATTTCGCTTGGCTCGATGGCCTGCGGCGACACCATTATCCGGTCGAGCGCAACCGGGTGCCGGCGCATCTGACCATGTTCCATGCGCTGCCGCCATCACTGGAGAACGAGGTGAGGCACCGGCTGGCGCGGGCCGCGATCGGCCCGGCCCCAAGCGCCCTGGTCGCCGGGCTCATGGACCTTGGCGGCGGCGTCGCCTTCCGCATCGTCTCGGACGAGCTCGATCGCATCCGCGAAGATCTCGCCGATGGCTTCCACGGCATGCTCGGCGTTCAGGACCAAAGCGGCTGGCGGCCGCACGTCACCATCCAGAACAAGGTCCCGGTTCGCGAAGCGCGGGCGTTGCTGGAAGCGCTCGAGGCCGGTTTCGCGCCGCGCCCGCTAGGCATCGCCGGGCTCGCACTGCACCGTTATCTGGGCGGGCCGTGGGAAACGATCCAGACCTGGGCGTTCAGGGGCTAACTCAGCTCGCCGATCCCGTCGCAGCTGAGGTCGAAGGCGGCAAGGCCCGATTCGAGCACCGAGGCCAGCATCGGCATGTCGAGCAATTCGTCGATCGGCCCGTCGCCGTCCTTGGCGGCGGCCAGAGCCTCCTCCATCGCCTCGTTCCAGTCGGCCGCCTCATAAGTGCCGCCGCCGACCCAGCAGAAAGCGAGCACTTCGGCCAGTTGATCCTCGGCGAGGTCGTCGAGGATCGCCCGCAATTCCTCCTCGACGCTGGTGTTGATGGCGTCGTCGAGCACCGACAGGGTTTCATCGTCAGCGTCGTCGACATTCTCCGCCGCCTCGCCGCCGTCATAGTCGGTCGGCGTCTGCGCTTCATATTCCCGCGCCCGGAGGATGATCCGGCACAGGGTTTCGAGGGGCGTCAGCGGGTCCATCAAGCGTGTCTCCGAATGTCGGCAGCTTAACGAGGGCCATGGACGGCGGTTCCGTCGCCGTTGAAGGGGCGCCGCTGGTCGCGTTGACCGCTTGCCCCGGCCTGCCTATATCGCCGCCCTTCCGGAGCGCCCAAACGCGCGCCCGGCCCGATTGGGGCGGAGTAGCTCAGCTGGTTAGAGCAGCGGAATCATAATCCGCGTGTCGGGGGTTCAAGTCCCTCCTCCGCTACCATTTCCTGCGCAGCCTGTCCGGGGGACAGGCGAGCATGGAAATGGCGCGCAGGCAGCCCGGGGGACTGCCAAGCAAGAGGTTCAAGAGTTTGCCGGCCTCCACGCCGAGGTATAAGCTCGCCGCTGCACCATGAATGCGATGGTCCTCTGGATGCTGCTGGCGGCCCCGGCTGCTGCCGCCGACACGCCCCCGGTCACACAGTTCGAGGCGGTCAGCGGGCCAACGGCCATTTCGCGGCCCGACCAATCGGCCGAGTTGGCGATGACCAGCGACGTCTTTGAGCGGATGACCGTGCCGGTGCGGCTCGGCGGCAGCGGGCCGTTCCGGTTCCT
>DAIPLM010000141.1:0-4924 GCA_036769205.1 Sphingomicrobium sp. | reverse complement strand
GTGGCAGAAGGTGCAGTTCAAGGTGCAGCCGATCTGGCTCGACACGCACAGAGTGCCGCGGTCGGCGTCGGGGATGAAGACCATTTCGAAGTCATGGCCGTCGTGGGTCTTGAGCAGCCATTTGCGGGTGCCGTCGGTCGACACCTGGGCCTCGACCACTTGCGGCCGGGTGATGGCGAAGCGCTCGGCCAGCCAGGGCGCCTGGGCCTTGGCGATGTCGGTCATGCCTGCGAAGTCGCTGGCGCCGCGATTGTAGATCCAGTGCCAGATCTGCTTGGCGCGCAATTTGGCCTGGCGCGGCTCGAGCCCCGCCGCCTCCAATTCAGCGCGGATGGCCTCGCGCGGCAGGCCGACCAGCTCGACCTTGCCGTCGGCGCGCGCGGCGGCGGCGCGCGGCACGGTGATTGGGTCGGCCGGTCCGGGGATCGGCATCAAGGCGGTGTCGGCGCTCATGGAACGAGGGCCATGTAGTGGGATTGTGGCGAAATTTCTAGCGCGACCGCTGGCGACATTGGTGCTGGCCTGTTCCCCGCACACGCTGCGCGCCAATGTTCCCAATGTTCGCAGTGACGAGCCTCGTTTTCCGCTCCTGCACTCTCCATCGTCGAGTCGAGCGGTCTTCGGGCAGCTTAAGGCACAAAGTGCAGACTGTAGGACAGGACTTTCTTAGCGCGGCCGGCTGCAGGCGGCGGCGGCGGCGTCGATCGCGGTCGGGGCGCCGTCGAGGAGGTAGCGGTCGGCCATGCGCCGGCCCGACAAATCGCGCGCCTCGATGCGCATGCCGCCGGCGGCGCGCATCGCCGCCAGCATCGCCGCTTCCTGGCCTGCATCCTTGCTCCACGCCGAGGCGCCGCGCGGGATAAGCAGGAACGGCTGGTCGCCGATGGTTGCGACGACGCTGGAGCCGGGCCGCACCGGCCGCCGCAATTGCACGAACATCTGGCCATGGCGCGGCCCGGCGCGGTCGAAGGCGATGGCGACATAGGCTTGCGCGTCGCGGCCCCTGGTCCTGGCGAGCGGCTTGGCGACGGCTTCGCAGGCCGGGCCGCGGTCGAAGCTGGCCCAGTCGCCGCGGGCGACGAGCAGCCGCGACGAGGCCAGCGCCGGCGCGGCGACGAGCAGTGCAAGGGAAATGAAAACGGCGCCGCGCATGTCAGCGCGAGGATGTCGATGCCTCGCGCCGGTTGGTCAAGCGCTTAGCGGCAGTCGACGCTCGACGGGCTGACGGTGCCGGCGACGCAATCGCTTGGGCCATCGAGCGAATCGGTGATGGCGGTGCCGAGCGCCAAGGCGCCGAAGGTCAGAGCGGCGCCGAGGATGGCGATGACCAGGGCATATTCGGCCGCCGCCGCCCCGGTTTGGTCTTTCCGCAAATGCCGCCGCTTGCTCATCGCACGAATCCCCATGTCGGATCGGGTCGATTCCCCCGCTCTTGCAACGCTGGAATCAGGCGCCCCAAGGCGCTCCCACCCGCTGCCTCCGGATTAACAGCAAGTCAAGCATCTGGGTTAATATTCATTAAACAAACCGTCCCTTAGCGGGACTCCGGCGGAGGGCGGGCAAGCCTCCAAAACGGCCCATCTTGTCCCCGATTTGGCATTGTGACATGAAGGCCGCGCTCGGTGTGATTGACTCGGCGTTTCGGAGGCCTGTCATGCTTGAGCGACTCTTCCCGACTTTCGGCCCGATGCCGCGCTGACCTGAGCGGTCGTGAGCCCCGCCTTCCTGATGGCCGACGTCGCGTCGGAGCTGGCGCTGTTCGCCGCCGCCGGCTTCCTGCTGTTCGCGATCGACGACCTGCTAGTCGACATCATTTATTTCGGCCGGCGGCTGTGGCGCGACCTGACCGTCTATACCCGCTACCCGCGGGCATTCGCGCGCAGTATCAAGCCGCTGTGGACTCCGCGGCCGATGGCGGTGTTCGTGCCCGCCTGGGACGAATCGACGATCATCGGGCCGATGCTGCGGTCGGCCATCAAAAGGTTCGAGCATCCGGATTACCGCCTGTTCGTCGGCCATTACCGGAACGACCCGGCGACGGCGGCGGCGATCGCGGCGGTCGCCGACGATCGGGTCGTGGCGGTGCGGGTCGACCGCGACGGGCCGACCACCAAGGCCGATTGCCTCAACCATTTGTATGACGCACTGGTCGCCTGGGAGGCCGACGAGGGCAAGACCCTCGCGGCGGTGGTGCTGCACGATGCCGAGGATGTCGTGCATCCGCTCGAGCTGCAATTGTTCAACCAATTGATCGACCGCGCCGCCGTCATCCAATTGCCGGTGCTGCCGCTGGTCGACCCGGATTCGCGCTGGATCAGCGGCCATTATTGCGACGAGTTCGCCGAGGCCCACGGCAAGGAGCTGGTGGTCCGCGAGGCGGTCGGCGCCGCGATTCCCTTGGCCGGGGTCGGCTGCGCCATCGAGCGCGGGGCGCTGGCCCGGCTCGCCGCTTTGGAAGGCGGCCGCCCGTTCATCGCCGCCAGCATGACCGAGGATTATGAAATGGGCCTGCGGGTCGGCGCGCTCGGCCTCAAGACCATGTTCGTCCGCATCCCCGCCATCCCCGGCAGCCGGTCGGTGGTGTCGAGCCGCGGGCATTTCCCCGCCAGCCTCGACGCCGCCGTCCGCCAGAAGGCGCGCTGGGTCGGCGGCATCGCCTTCGCCGGCTGGGACCGGCTGGGTTGGCGCGGTGGCTTTGGCGAGCGCTGGATGCGGATGCGCGACCGCCGCGGCCCGCTGGCCGCCTTGCTGATGGTCGCCGGCTATGGCGCCGCCTTGCTGTGGCTGCAGCTCAGCATCGCCCGGGCGCTCGGCGCGCCGGTCGATATCGGCCTGTCGCCGGCGCTGGCGACGCTACTGACCATCAACGCAGTCATGCTCGGCTGGCGGGTGGTGGTCCGCGCCGGTTTCGTCACCGCCACCTATGGGCTGAAGCAGGGCCTGCTGTCGGTGCCGCGGCTGATCGTCGGCAACATCATCGCCATCCTGGCGGTCAAACGGGCGCTGGCGATCCATGCCACTGGCGGGCCCCCCCGCTGGGACAAGACCCGCCACATCTTCCCGGCCGAGGAGAATGCCGCATGAGCGCCTCCATTCGCTTCCTCGGCTTTGCCGTCCTCGCCTGGGCCGGCGTCCGCGCCGCCAGCCTGGGCCTGATTCCGGGCACCGACAGCCTGTCGCCGGCAGCGGCGGCGGCGGCGACGACCCCGATCCCACCGCTGGCGACGACCGAGTTCACGCCGCCGCCGCCGGTCATCCCGGCAGCGCCCGGCGCGGCCTATCCGTCGTACCCGTCACCTTATGGCGCCTATGCCGGCTATCCGTTTTATCCGCGGCCCATTGCGGTGCCTTATTATTATCCCTTGCCCGCAGCCATGCGGCCGCCTGCCGCGCCGCGCGCCCGTCCCTCGGCATGGGAGGAGGTCGCGCCGACCCCGCTGCCGCTGTACGAGGGCTGGGGCATGGCGGAGCAGCCCAAGCAAACCATGATGGCCGCGAGCGGCCTGGAAACACGGCCCTTGGCAAATACCTCCGGAACAATCCCAGGGCCCGCCAGCGCGCCCATCGCCAGGCGCTTCGACCGGCTGCAGCTCAGCGCCTGGGCGTTGCTGCGCGGCAGCCCGGGGCCGGGGGCGCTGGCCACCGGCGGCACCTTGGGCGGCAGCCAGGTCGGGGCGCGGCTGAGCTGGAACTTCTCGCCGTCGCTCGCCGCATCGCTGCGCTCGAGCTCGTCGGTCGGCGGCGTTCGCTATGCCGAGGTCGCGGCGGGGGTGCGCTGGAAGCCGCTGGCGTCGGTGCCGGTTGCCCTTAACCTGGAACGGCGGCAGGCGATGAACCGCTGGGGCGGCCGCAACGCCTTTGCCCTATTCGCCGAGGGCGGGCTTTACCAGAGGCCGATGTTCGGCCTTGGCAACCTCGACCTCTATGCCCAGGGCGGGGTAGTCGGACTCAAGAGCCGCGACCTGTTCTTCGACGGCGCCGCCACCTTGACCCGGCCGGTGTGGAAGAACTGGTCGGCCGGCGTCGGCGTCTGGGGCGGCATGCAGCCCGGCCTCTACCGGGTCGACGCCGGGCCGCGGATCAGCATGGAACTTCGTCGCGGAATCCGCCTCCACGCCGACTATCGCCAGCGCTTGGCCGGCGAAGCTGCGCCCTCGTCCGGGCCGGCTTTGACCATCGCCGGGGATTTTTAAGGACGCGTCTTTGCGCGAACCCATAAACTTCCCCTCCACCGCCGGCGGCGGCCCCCCTTCCCCGCTGACGCGAGGGAGGATTTTCTGACGCGCTGGAATGCGCGCAATGGAGCGGCTAGCGTGGCGGCCGGCCCATGGACATCTACCTTCCCATCGCCGGCATGTCGGTCAACGCGGGCTTCATCGTCGCGCTGGGGTTCGTCGTCGGGTTGCTGTCGGGGATGTTCGGGGTTGGCGGCGGTTTCCTAACGACGCCGCTCTTGATGTTCTACGGCATCCCGCCGACGGTCGCGGTCGCCTCGGCGACGACCCAGATCACCGGAGCCAGTGTGTCGGGCATGCACGCCCATATGCGGCGCGGCGGGGTCGACCTGCGGATGGGCGGGGTGATGATCGCCGGCGGCCTGGTCGGCTCGCTGCTCGGCGCCTTCCTGTTCCGGGCGCTGCAGGCGAGCGGCCAGATCGACCTCATCATCGGCTTCCTCTACGTCCTGCTGCTGGGCGGCATCGGCGCGCTGATGCTGAAGGACGCGGTGATCGCGCTCGGCTGGGTCGAGCCCAAGCCGGCCAAGGCCCAGCCGCGCCACAACAAATGGGTCGCCTCGCTGCCAGGCCGCTGGCGTTTCTATGCCTCGGGCCTCTATCTGTCGCCGCTGGCGCCGCTGGCGCTGGGCTTCGTCGCGGGAATCCTGACGGTCCTGCTGGGGGTCGGCGGCGGCTTCATCGTCGTG
>DAIPLM010000140.1:0-4926 GCA_036769205.1 Sphingomicrobium sp. | reverse complement strand
CTCGCCGACAGCCAGATCGCGGTCGGCGACGCCACCAGCGGCGACTTGCCGCCGGCGGCCGGCGACGGCGGCGGGACCTGCGCGGACGGCGGCATCTGCACCAGCGGCCTCGGCGCAATTATCCTCGACGGCTATTCGCGCGCCTTCACCCTCGACCTCGCCAAATCGCTGCGCGGCGCCGCCGCAAGCAAGCCGCTGCACCGCGCGCTCGACGGCGGCAATACCGTCCGTAGCTCGATCGTCTCGGCCGGGCCGCTGACGGTCGCCATGACGGTGGCCGAACGGCCGCAGGCCAATGGCCTGTTCGAAGCGGAAAGGTTCGGTATCGGTCCCGACGACGCGCGCAAGGCGCGGCTGATCGCTGGCGCCGCCATCGTCCGGCTCGACAAGAACACCGCCGCGGCCTTCGGCTTCTCCGAAGGCGCTAAGGCACTGGAACGGCGTCTCGCCGGCGCCGAGGCCGGCGCCTTCCTGATCGCCCGCGACATCAGCGGCGACCCCGGCTTCGCCGCCAAGCGCGGCATGAGCATGGCCCTGCGCCGCAACCTCGGCCCGGTCGGCATGACCCTGTCGTCGGAGAGCGGCGAGGTGTGGGAGGACATGGCGACCAGTGCCACCGGCTCACCCTATCGCTGGACCAGCCTGGCCATCGACAAGAGCTTCGGCAAGACCTGGCTGTCGGCCGGCATTTCCCGCCTCGACGAGAAGCGCAGCTTGCTCGGCGGCCGGCTCGGCGAACTGTTCGGCGGCGGCGGCTCGCAAAGCATTTTCCTTGACCTCGAGGCGCGGCGCCAGCTCGGCAAGGGCCTGGTCGCCAGTTTCAGCGCCCGGCGCGGCTGGACCGATTTCGCCAGCGGCAGCTTCCAGAGCGGGGCCTATGCCTTCGACCTGCAGAAATGGAACGTCATGCGCACCGGCGACCGCGTCGGCCTGCGCATTGCCCAGCCGCTGCGGATCGAAAAGGGCGGGCTCGGGCTGATGCTGCCGACCGCTTACAGCTATGACACCGGCACCGCGACCAGTAGTTGGTCGACCCTGTCGCTAAGCCCCAGCGGCCGCGAAATCGACGCTGAATTGAGCTACTCGACGCCGGTCGCCGGCGGCTGGCTGGGCGGCAATTTGTTCGCTCGCCGCCAGCCCGGCCATATCGAGGCGGCCGACATGGATGTCGGCGGCGCCGTCCGCTTCACTTTGGGCTTCTAGGCCGCGCGCCGCCCGAAGCGCGGGAAGATCATGCCGACACCTTTGCGGTAGCGAGTGTAATCTTCACCGTAAAAGCCGGTCAGGTCGCGTTCCTCGTAGCGGATAGCGATCAGCATATAGGCCGACATGCCCGCCGCCAGCAGCAGATGGCCGTAGCTCATCCGCGGCGTCGCCCAGAAGGCGAGGAAGAAGCCCGCGTAAAGCGGGTGCGCGATCCATTTGTAGAGCATCGGCTGGCGAAGCTCGGGCGGTTCCGCCTGGCGGCCGCGCAAGTGCAGCCAGGCCTGCTGCAGCCCGAACAATTCAAAATGGTTGAGGAGGAAGGTGCTGATCAGCACGATACCCCAACCCAGTGCGAACAAGGCCCACAGCACGCCCGCGCCGAGCGGGCTGGTCACCGACCAGACCGTGCCCGCGATCGGCCGCCAGAAGGCGAACAGGATAATCAGCACCGCGCTCGCCATCAGCACATAGACGCTGCGCTCGGCGGGCGGCGGCACGACTCGCGTCCACCAGGTCTTGAAGCCGGGCCGCGCCATGACGCTGTGCTGGACGCCGAACAAGGCGATCAAGGCGATGTCGATGGCCAGCGCCGCCGCGACCGGCGCCGCCGGGCCAACGTCGACGGTGCGCGGGACGGCGGCGATATTGCCGACGAAGGCGATCAGATAAAGGAAGGTGGCGAAGAAGATCGCATAGGCGACCAACGCGAACAGCATATTGAGGCTGCGTTGCATGGCTCATTCCCCCGTTTGAATGGCGCGGAGGGCCATAGCATGTTTCAGACCGTGAAGCTCTCGCCGCAGCCGCAGGCGCCCTTGGCGTTGGGGTTGGCGAAGGTAAAGCCGGCGACGAAATCGTCCTCCACCCAGTCCATCGTCGAGCCGATCAGATAAAGCAGCGATCCGCCATCGACGTAGAAAGCGCCGCCCGGCGTTTCGATCTTCTCGTCGAACTTGTCTTCCTGGGTGACGTAATCGACCGAGTAGGCCAGCCCCGAACAGCCACGCCGCGGAGTCGACAATTTGACGCCGATGGCGCCATCGGGAGCGCTGGCCATGAGGTCGGTGATGCGCTGCTCGGCTGCGGGCGTCAGGGTGATGGCGGCCGGCCTCGCGCGGATTTTGCCTTGCGTGTTCATCACAGCATCCCCAACTCGAGCCGCGCTTCGTCGCTCATCTTGCTCGGGTCCCACGGCGGATCCCAGACCAGTTTGACCTCGGCGTCGCGGATTCCGGGCACCGACAGCACCCGCATCTCGACCTCGCCCGGCATCGACTCGGCGACTGGGCAGTGCGGCGTCGTCAGCGTCATGGTGACGATGGCATCGCCGTCCTCGGAAATGGCGACGTCGTAGATGAGGCCAAGCTCGTAAATATCGACCGGGATTTCGGGGTCGTAAATCGACTTCAATGCCTCGACCACCGAGTCCATCAGCACGCCGTTGGCGCCGCCTTGGGCCGGCGCCGGCCTCGCCTCGGCGAGGAAGCCGGCGAGATAATCGCGCTTGCGCTCGAATTCCTCGGTGACTCGGGCGCGGGGCGGTGCTTCGACGCCGTCGACCTCCTCCACCTGAATCTTCTTTTCCTCGCCCATCATGACCCGAATATCCGCAAAACCTTGTCGATGCCCTTGACCAATGCCGCGATGTCCGAGCTGTCGCTGAACGCCGCGAAGCTCGCCCGCGCCGTCGCCGGCACCCCCAGCACCTGCATCAACGGCTGGGCGCAATGGTGGCCGGCGCGGATGGCGACGCTCTCGTCGTCCAATATGGTGCCGATGTCGTGCGGATGCACCCCCTCGACCGCGAAGCTGACGATGCCGGCGCTTTCCTCGGGCCCGAACAGGCGCACGCTGTTGATCCGCCGCAGCGCCTCGCGGCATTCGCGGACCAAGGCGGTTTCGTGCGCATGGATGGCGTCGAGGCCAATGCCTTGCACCCAGTCGATCGCCGCGTGCAGCCCGACGGCGCCGACGATATGCGGCGTTCCTGCTTCGAACCGCTGCGGCGGCGGCGCGTAGGTGCTGCGCTCGAACGTCACCGAATCGATCATCGCCCCGCCGCCTTGGTACGGCGGCATGGCCTCGAGCAGATCGGCGCGGCCCCACAAAGCCCCGATGCCAGTCGGGCCGTACAATTTGTGCGCCGACAATGCATAGAAATCGCAACCGATCGCGGCGACATCGACCGGGATCCGCGGCGCCGCCTGGCAGCCGTCGAGCAGCAGCAGCGCACCTTTCGAATGCGCGATTTCCGCCGCGCGCCTGGCGTCGAGGATCGAGCCGAGCACGTTCGAGACATGGGCGAAGGCGACGACGCGATGGTGGTCGGAAACCATCGCCTCGGCGGCGTCCAGATCGATGCAGCCGTCGGCGGTCAGCGGGACGACGTCGAGCTCGTAGCCCGCCAGCTGCCAGGGGACGATGTTGCTGTGATGCTCTAGCTGCGAGACGAGGACGCGGTTGCGGCCTTCCTTCGGCAAGCATTGCGTGACCAGGTTGATCGCCTCGGTGGCGTTGCGGGTGAAGACGATCTCGTTGGCGCTGCCCGCGCCGATGAAGCCCGCCACCGCCCCCCGCGCATTTTCATAGCTCTGCGTCATCACCGCCGAGCGCTCGTAAACGCCGCGGTGCACGGTCGCATAGTCGGTGTCGTAGGCGCGCGTGATGGCATCGATCACCGCCTGCGGCTTCTGCGCGGTGGCGGCGCTGTCGAGATAATGCCAGCCGGCGATGGCGGGGAATTCGCCGCGCACCGATAGCGCCGGGGTCACTTTCGCGGCGACGTTCACGTCACCCTCCTGAGCGCCGCGCGCGCCGCCTCGCAGATCGCGTCACTGTCTTCGGCGCCGTCCCATAATCCCATGACGAAGCCTTCGAGCAGCAATGCCTTGGCGCTCGCCGGGTCGAGCCCGCGCGACATGGCGTAGAATAATTGGTCGGCATCCAGCTCGCCGACCGTCGCCCCATGCGCGCATTTGACGTCGTCGGCGTAAATTTCCAGCTCGGGCTTGCAATTGGCGGTGGCGCCGCGGTCGAGCAGCATCGCCTTGACCGACTGCTCGCCGTCACTCTGCTGCGCATCGCGGGCGACGGCGACCTTGCCCAGATACGACCCGACCGCCTTGCCGCCGAGCACGCTGCGCACGGTTTGGCGTGAGACGGCGGATGGCTCGTCGTGGCGAATGGTGGTGACGATCTCCAGTGTCGAAGTGCCGGTGCCGATGTTGGCCGCGTTGAGCGAAAAATGCGCGCCCTCGCGCAGCGTCACGTCGAGCTCGATACGGCCATATTCGTGTGCCGTGTTGAGCGCGAACAAGGCGAACTCCGCGCCACGTTCGAGCGTGATTTCGGCCCGACGGACTTCGACATCCTCGCCGTTCGGCAGCCAGATTTGCTGCGACTTTTGCTGCGCGGCAATTTCGATGCGCTCGGGCGCCGCGAGGCTTGCCCACACCGACGCCAAGGCATCGATATCGGCATAGCGATACGCCTCCAGCTTGCGGGTCGGGAGCGCCGTCACGCCGCCGCCTCCGCATAGCCTTCTCGCTCGAGCTCGTGCGCCAGCTCCGGCCCGCCGCTGCGCACGATCCGGCCCTTGGACAGGACGTGCACGCGATCCGGCTGCACATAATCCAGAAGCCGCTGGTAGTGGGTGATCAGCAGCACGCTTTTGTCGGGGGCGCGCATGATGCGGTTGATGCCGGCGCCGACGGTGCGCAG
>DAIPLM010000010.1:0-16586 GCA_036769205.1 Sphingomicrobium sp. | reverse complement strand
GCATGTCGGCTTCATCCGACTGATCCTGCCCAACGCCACCATTATCGATGCCCGCCGCCACCCGATGGCCGCCGGTTTCTCCAACTTCCGCCAGAACTATGGAGCGGGCGCCGCCTGGACCTATTCGCTGGACGGCATCGGCCGCTATTACCGCGACTATCTCCGCCTGATGCGCCACTTCGACCAGGTGCTGCCGGGCAAGGTTCACCATGTCATCAACGAGCAACTGATCGACGATTTCGAGCCCGAGGTGCGGCGCCTGCTCGATTTTGTCGGCGTCGATTTCGAGCCCGCCTGCCTCGAGTTCCATCGCTCGACCCGCCCGGTCCGCTCAGCCAGCGCCGAGCAGGTCCGCCGGCCGGTCAACCGCGACGGGGTCGACCAGTGGCGCGCGTTCGAGCCTTGGCTGGATCCGTTGAAGGATGCGCTCGGGGACGCGCTGGGGGACTGGCGAGAATGATCTATTTCGAGGACATGGACGTCGGCGCCACCCGCGTCTTCGGCCATTACGACGTCACCCGCGAGGAAGTGCTCGACTTCGCCCGCAAATATGACCCGCAGCCGTTTCACCTGTCCGACGAGGAAGCCGCCAAGACCCATTTCGGCCGTCTCGCGGCCAGCGGCTGGCACACCTGCGCCATGACCATGGCGGTGATCGCCCGCGCCGTCGTCGACGATCGTCAGGCCGGCCTCGGTTCCCCCGGCGTCGACGAGCTGCGCTGGCTGAAGCCGGTCTATCCCGGCGACCGGCTGACCGTCACCGGCACCATCGTCGACAAGACTCCGTCGCGCTCCAAACCCGAGATCGGCAGCGTCCGCACCGAAACCATTGTCACCAACCAGGACAAGGTGCCGGTAATGCGCTTCACCTCAATCGTGCTGATGCGGCGGCGGCCAGACTAGTCACCAGCGAACGCCATCAGGCTGACGACATCGATTCCCTCCGCCCGCAGCGCCTCGGCGCCGCCAAGCTCGGGCAAGTCAATCAGGAAGCGGGCGCCGGCGACCTCGCCGCCCGCCCGCCGCACCAGCCGCGCCGCCGCCAGCGCCGTGCCGCCGGTGGCGATCAGATCATCGGCCAGCAACACCCGGGCGCCCGGCGCGCAGGCATCGACGTGCATGGTCAGCCGGTCGCTGCCATATTCCAGCGCATAATCCTCGGCGATGGTGGCGCCAGGCAATTTGCCGTCCTTGCGGATCAGCAGCAGCCCACAGCCGAGCTCGCGCGCCAAGGCGGTGCCAAGGATGAACCCCCGCGCCTCGATCGCCGCCACCAGGTCGGGCTTGTCCCCGACGGTGGCCGCGAGCCGCTCGACCGCCAAGCCGAAGCCCTTGGCGTCGAGCAGTAGAGTGGTGACATCGCGGAACTGGATCCCCGGTCTGGGGAAGTCCGGGATGGTGCGGACGAGGGCTTTGAGGTCGTCGTTCATTGCCAATTGCCCGTCATTGTGAGGAGCTGAAAGCGACGAAGCAATCCAGGCACCGGTATACCGCTGGATTGCTTCGCTTCGCTCGCAATGACGATATTACTTCGTCACCCCGGCCTTCTTGCTCGCCCGCTGGCGCTTGGCCTTGTTGACCGGGTCGAGCGGTCCGACCGGCGCCACCTTGCGCTTCGCCTCGGCCCAGATGTTCTGGTAGCTGAAATAGCCGAGCACGGTGGCGAACAGCAGGAAGATGACCGTCGCCAGCCCGTAGCGGTGGCGGTTCTCGAGCTTCGGCTCGGCCGCCCACACCAGGAACGCCGCCACGTCGGTCGACATCTGGTCGACCGTCGGCTTGGGATTGCCCTCGGCATAGGTGACCTGGCCGTCGCTGACCAAGGGCGGCGGCATCGCCAGGTTCAAATTGGCGAAATAGGGATTGTAGTGCAGCCCGGTAGGGGTCTTCGCCGCCGGGAACTTGGCGATCAGCTCGGCCGGCTGGTTGCGATAGCCGGTCAGCAGCGAGTGCACGTACGCGGCCCCGCCCTCGCGCGCCTTGGCGATCAGCGACAGATCGGGTGGCAGCGCGTTATTGTTGGCCGCCCGCGCCGCCGTCTCGTTCGGGTACGGGGTCGGAATATAGTCGGACGGGATCGCCTTGCGCGTCGCCGCCTCGCCGGTGTCGGGGTTCACCGACGGCACTTCGGTCGCCCATTGGTTGGCGATCGCCTTCACCTCGGCCTCGGTATAGCCGAGCGCATGAAGGTCGCGGAACGCCACCAAATGCATCGAGTGGCAGGCGGCGCAGACCTCCTTATAGACCTGGAAGCCGCGCTGCAGCTGCTTGCGATCGAACTTGCCGAAGGCGCCGTCGGAGGCGAGGTGGAGCGGCCTGGGCTCGAGATGGAACTCTTCCTCGGCGGTCGGCTCGGCCGGCGACGACAGCGCCGTGAAGAGGTTGCCGCCGAAGCTGATCAGCGCGACGATCGCGAAGACGAAGCCGACGAAGATGCCAATGATTCGGACCATGGTCCCCTGTTCCCCTTAATTCGCCGGCTTCGTCTGGCCGATGGGCGACGCTTCCTGCTTCTCGCCGTGCAACACGCTTTCCGAGATCGACGTGGGCAGCGGTAGCGGCCGTTCGAACTTGGAGACCAGGGGCAGGATGATCAGGAAATGGATGAAATAATAGGCCGTCGCCAGCTGGCCGAGAGCGACATTGAAGGGCGTGATCTCGGCGCCGCCGATATAGCCCAGCACGATGACGTCGACGATCAGTAGCCAGTAGAAGCGCTTGAAGGTCGGCCGGTAATGGCCCGAGCGGACCGGCGACTTGTCGAGCCATGGCAGGAAGAACAACAAAAGGATCGAGGCGAACATCGCCAGCACGCCCCACAATTTGGCGGCCAGGAAGACGTCGATCGTGAAGCTGCGCAGGATCGCGTAGAACGGCCAGAAATACCATTCGGGGACGATGTGCGGCGGCGTCGCCAGCGGGTTGGCCGGGATGTAATTGTCCGGATGGCCGAGGAAATTCGGCGCGAAGAACAACAGCACGCAATAAGCCAGCAGCACGGCGCCGGCGAACCAGCCGTCCTTGGCGGTGTAGAACGGGTGGAAGGGCAACGTGTCCTTCTCATCCTTGACGTCGACTCCGGTCGGGTTGCCCGACCCCGGGATGTGCAGCGCCCAGATATGGAGGATGGTGACGCCGGCGATGACGAACGGCAGCAGATAGTGCAGCGAGAAGAAGCGGGTCAGCGCCGCCTGGTCGGGGGCATAGCCGCCCAATAGCCAGATGCGGATCGGCTCGCCGACCAATGGGAAGGCCGAGAAGAAACCGGTGATGACCTGCGCCCCCCAGTAGCTCATCTGGCCCCACGGCAGGACATAGCCCATGAACGCCGTCGCCATCATCAGCAGATAGATGACCAGCCCCAGCATCCACACCAGCTCGCGCGGCGCCTTGTAGCTGCCGTAGAACAGGCCGCGGAAGATGTGGATGTAGACGACGATGAAGAAGAAGCTGGCGCCGTTGGAGTGCGCATAGCGCAGCATCCAGCCGGCGTTGACGTCGCGCATGATGTGCTCGACCGAATTGAACGCCCCGTCGGCCGACGCGAAATAATGCATCGCCAGCACGATTCCGGTGATGATCTGGATGACCAGGAAGATCCCGGACAGGACCCCGAAGTTCCACAGATAATTGAGGTTGCGCGGCACCGGATAGCCGCCGCCGATGGCGCCATAGACCAGGCGCGGCAGCGGCAGCCGGTCGTCGATCCAGCGGCCCAGCTCGGTCTTGGGTTCGTAGGCCTTGGCCCAGGCAAAGCTCATCTCTTCCCCCTTAGCCGATGGTCACGACGGTGTCGGACTTGAAGGCATAATCCGGCACGTGCAGGTTCAATGGCGCCGGGCCTTTGCGGATGCGCGCGGCGGTGTCGTAGTGCGACCCGTGGCACGGGCAGAAATAGCCGCCGTAATCGCCGCGATTCTCGCCCTCGCCGGTGCCGAGCGGAACGCAGCCGAGATGGGTGCAGACGCCCAAGGTGATCAGCCAGTTGGTCTTGCCGGGCTTGGTCCGCTCCTCGATCGTCTGCGGGTCGCGCAGCTCGCCGAGCGGCACCGCCTTGGCCTCGGCGATTTCCTTGCCCGTCAAATTGCGGATGAACACCGGCTGCTTGCGCCAGATGGTCTTGATCGCCTGGCCCGGCGCGATCTTGGAAATGTCGACCTCGATCGAGGCCATCGCCAGCACGTCGGCCGAGGGGCTCATCTGGCTGACCAGCGGCAAGACCACCGCCGCCGCGCCGACACCGGCGAAGCTGACCGCGGCAATGTTGATGAAATCGCGCCGGCGGAGGCTGTGATCCTCTTCCACTTGCGTGACGGTGGTATCCTCCAGCGTGGCCATGCTCACCCTTAAGACGTCGGTTGCGAAATGCCCGGACAGGCATCCAAGCGAACCCCGCGAGCGGCGGACGCGCTCACGGAATTGGCGCGCTGATAGCCGCCCATTCCGGGACTGCCAAGGGCGTTCAAGCAACCAGGCGGTCAGCCGGCGACGGGTTCCAGCGGCAATGCCGGGCGCTCGCCCTTCCAGCCGACCCAGGCCGAGCGGGCCATGACCGCGGCCGCGTAGAGGACGACGACCGTCACCAGCCAGCGCAGCATCTCCAGCGGCATCGTCTTGACCAGGTAAGCGGCGACCAGCACCGCCGGAATGCCGCCGATGGCAAGGCCGAGCACGATCCGCAGGTCGACCTCGGCGATCTTGATGTGACGGATGCTCGCCCCCGCCCCGGCCAACGCCGCGCCGCCGGCCATGATCGGGAAGGCCAACCGCGGATCCATCCCCATCAGCCCGAACATGACCAGCGACGGCGCGAAATTGCCGACTCCGAAATTGCATAGGATGCCGAAGACGAAATTGGCGACGATGGCGAAAATCATCAGCCCCATCGGCAGCGAGGTGGCGGTGCCGCCGCCGGGAAACAGATTGAGATTGGTCATGGTGAAGGCGATCGCCGCCAGCGCCAGCGCCACCGCCACCACCGCCTGCACGATCCACACCCGCGCCTTGGCGACCAAAGGCACGCCGAGCAGGCCGCCCATCAGGAAGGCGAGGATGCAGCCGACCAACAGCACCGGGTCGACGAACACGCCGAGCAGGATCAGGAAAATCGCCGCTTCGGCCATCGACGGCGGCGTCAGCCCGGTCAGCATGGTCGGCGGGATCAATCGATCCGGCACCAGCTTGCGGAACTTCAGCCAGGCGGTGGTCGGCGCGAACGAGCCGATGCCGAGCGTATCGAAGAAGCTGACGACGGCGCCGAGCAGGATCGCTTCCAGCCTGGGCACGGCGCGGCTGGCGATCGCCGCGCGGATCAGGATGGCGCCATAGAGCAGCATCGCCAGGCCCAGCGGCACAAGTAAGGCAATCAACATGGCAGGTCCCCCCGCGCCATGATTGGCCCCTGCTTCTAGATGATTGCGTGGCCCCCCGCTATGGGGCGCGGATGCTCGAACTCGACGACCAGCAACAGGCCGCCCGCGACTGGTTCGAATCGCTGCGCGACCGCATCTGCGCCGCGTTCGAGGCCATCGAGCGCGAGGCCGGAAGCGACGCAGCCTTCGAGTTCATCGGCTGGGACCGCGCCGACGACGACGGCACTCCTGGCGGCGGCGGCGTCCGCGGGCAGATGAACGGCAAGGTCTTCGAGAAGGTCGGGGTCAACGTCTCGACCGTCGGCGGCCGTTTCTCCGAGGAGTTCGCGAGCTCGATCCCTGGCGCCGAGGACGACCCGAGCTTCTTCGCCACCGGCATCAGCCTGGTCGCGCACATGGCCAACCCGCACGTGCCCGCCGTGCACATGAACACGCGCTTCCTGACGACAACCAGGCGCTGGTTCGGCGGCGGCGCCGATTTGAACCCGGCGATCCCCTATGAAGAGGACACCGACGCTTTCCACGCCCGCCTGCGCGCCGCCTGCGCCGCCCACGACCCGACCTTCTACCCGCGCTTCTCGAAATGGGCCGAGGACTATTTCTGGCTGCCGCATCGCGGCCAGGCGCGCGGCGTCGGCGGCATCTTCTACGACCGGCTCGAAGGCCATTTCGACGCGCATTTCGCCTTCACCCGCGAGGTCGGCGAGGCCTTCCTCGACATTTTCCCGCAAATCGTCCGCAAGCGCATGACGATGCCGTTCGACGAAGCGGACATGGAGCGGCTGCTGACCTTCCGCGGCCGCTACGTCGAATTCAACCTGCTCTACGACCGCGGCACCTTGTTCGGCCTCAAGACCGGCGGCAATATCGACGCCATCTTGATGAGCTTGCCGCCGCTGGCGAAATGGGCCTGATCAGTCGGCGCTGCTGGGGACGCTGACCGAGTTCGGGGCGGCGACCTGGGCATACAGCCGCGCCAGCATCACCGTCAGCACCACCGTCACCGCCGCCGAGGCGAATTCGGCGAAGCCGGCGCTGACCAAAGCCGCCAGCGAGAATGGCTCGATGTCGCCGAACAAAAGCCGCGCCAGCAGCCCCCCGAGCGCGGCGACCGCCAGCAGGAAGATGCCGGCGGCGATGCTGAACAGCAAGATGAAGCCGAACAGGCGCCACCAATGGCCCCTGGACAGCGCCCAGCCGCGGCGCAGGATGGCGATCGGGCCGATGCGCTCGGCGCTCGCCACCGCCGAGTTCAGGATCATGCGGACCATCAGATAGATCATCGCGCCCAGCAGAATGAAGCCGCCGAGGATGCCGCCGCCCGACACATTCTTCGGGTCCTGCATCATCGGCCGGGCGACGAGCAGGAAGGCGATCAGCAGCGGCGCCGCCCAAATCAGGGTCGCGGCAAGATAGAAGGGCATGCGCTGAGCGCCATGGACGATGGCTTCGCGGACGCTGGTCCGCGGGCTGAGCGCCAGGCGGACGATGGCGAGCTGCCCGACCAGCGCCACCAACGCCGCGATCACCAGCAGCCAGCTGCCGGCGTCGGTGGCCTTGACCGAGGTTGGGGAAATCGTCGGATCGACGACGCTGACAATGACCGCCGGCAGGAAAACCAAAGCGAGCGCCACCGCCGCCAGCAACCGCCCCTCGGCGCGCAGCAACTGGCGGGTCTCGTCCCATGCGTTCGAAACCGACATTTTCGCCACCGGGACCTCCCTTACGCTGCTTGGCGTGCCTTATGGTCAGCGTTCCGCCGGGTTGCAATCGCGCTTGCGCCGCCAAGGTGCGCGGGCCATCTGCCGGCCCATGGACAGGATCGGCGAGGTCGAATGGCGGGTCAGCGGCGGCTTGACGCCGTACCAGGACTCGCTCGACGCCATGACCACCCGGGCCGCCGCGATCCGCGCCGGAGAGGCCCGCGAGCTGGTTTGGCTGCTCGAGCACCCGCCCTTGTTCACCGCCGGCACCAGCGCCGCCGCCGAGGAATTGCTCAACCCGATGCATTTCCCGGTCCACGAAGCCGGGCGCGGCGGCCGCTATACTTATCACGGCCCCGGCCAGCGGGTCGGCTATGTGATGCTCGACCTGGAGGAGCGCGGCCGCGACATCCGCCGGTTCGTCCATTCGCTCGAGGGCTGGCTGATCGCCGCTCTGGCCGATCTCGGCGTCGCCGCCCGCCGCGAACCGGGCCGCATCGGCCTGTGGGTCGGGTCGGGCACGGAGGAAGCCAAGATCGCCGCCATCGGCGTCCGCGTGAAGCGCTGGGTGACGCTTCACGGCTTCTCGGTGAACGTCGATCCGGACCTCGCGCATTTCACCGGCATCGTCCCGTGCGGCCTCCGCGAATTCGGGGTCACCAGCCTCGCCGAATTCGGCAAAAGCGCGCGAATGGCCGAGCTCGATACCGCCCTAGCCGCCAATTTCCCCCGATTCCTGGCTGAATTGCGGGCCCGTGACAAAGTGCCTTGAGGCAGCCAACCCTTGCGACTATTGTGCGCGCGATTTGTGACGGGGGACCCTCGATCCAGATCGAAGATAATTAGGGAGTTTTGAATGCGTGCTCTTATCTTGGTCGCTGCTGCGGCCTTGGCGACTTCGGCTTGCAGCAAGAACGAAGCCGCCGACAACACCATGAACGTCGACGACACCATGACCACCAACGAGGTCATGGACAACACCGCCATGAACGCCGACATGAATGCCGTCGACGCCAACATGACGATGAACGCCGCCGACACGGCCAATGCCGCTGCCGACACCGCCAATGCGGCTGCCGACACGGCCAACGCCGCGGCGAACAACGCGATGTAATTGCTTTTCGCCTCCCGATGTCGGGAGGCATTGGCATTTTAAGAGGCTGCCGGTTATGCCGGCAGCCTCTTTTCATTCGTGCCCCTGGAGTTTCGTCGATGCGCCTGCTGATCCTCGCTTTCGCTATGTCCACGCTGGCGCTCGCCGGCTGCGGCAAGAAGCAGGCGACCGGCAACACCAGCGCCGTCGACCAGGGCGTCACCGCCGAGGATTTCACCGCTAACGACGCCACCGCCATCGACGCCGCCACCGGCGCCGACGCCAACATGGCCGCCGACGTCGACATCAACGTCTACCTGAATGCCGGCAACGATAGTGCCGCCGCCCCATCGTCGCGGGCCAGGCCGCGGGCGCCGGCTGAGTCCAATCAAACCGACAAGGCCGAGCCAGCCAATAGCGCCGCAGCCGAGCCCACGCCGCCGCCGCCGGCCGAGGCCAACACCGACTAGGGCAGGCCCACCACCTTGTGCGCTTGCAGGCTCAGGCGCCACTTGGGCCGTTCCATCGCCAGCGCGATCGCCGCCGTCATCGCCGCCTCGCCCTCGGCGCAGTCCTTCGGCTGGACCAGGAAATGGTCGAAGTCCCAATGCTCGAGCGCCGCCGGGTCGATTCCCGGCTGCGGCCAGACCAGCTTGAGCTCGTCACCGCGGCGTTGCACGACTTCGGAGCCCGCTTTGGGGCTGACACAAAGCCAGTCGATTCCGGCCGTCGCTGGCAAGGTGCCGTTGCTTTCCGCCGCGATGCGGAAGCCGCGCTCGTGCAGCGCCTCGACCAGCGCCTCGTCCAGCTGCAGCATCGGCTCGCCGCCGGTGATGACGACCAGCCGGCCATCGCCAGTCCCGCCCCACAGCCCCTCGATATGGCTGGCAAGCGACTCGGCGTTGCCAAACTTGCCGCCGCCCGGCCCGTCGGTGCCGACGAAGTCGGTGTCGCAGAAACTGCACTGGGCGGTCGCCCGGTCAGCCTCGCGCCCCGACCACAGATTGCAGCCGGCGAAGCGCAGGAAGATGGCGCGGCGGCCGCTCTGCACGCCCTCACCCTGCAGGGTAAGGAAGGCCTCCTTGACGGCGTAGCTCATGCCGCCACGTAGCGCGTCGGATCCGGAAGCCCGGCTTCCTCGAATCCCCTGGCCCGCAACCGGCAGGCGTCGCAGCGGCCACACGCCGCCCCGTCGGCCGCCGGGTCGTAGCAACTGTGGCTCAATCCCGCGTCGAGCCCGAGCCGGGCCGCCTCGCGGGCGATGTCCGCCTTGGTCATGTGCATCAAGGGCGCGTGGACGGTAAAACCATCGCCCTCGACCCCCGCCTTGGTGGCGCGGTTGGCGAGCGCCTCGAAGGCGGCGATGAACTCGGGCCGGCAATCCGGGTAGCCGGAATAATCGACCGCGTTGACGCCAACGAACAGGTCGCGGGCGCCCGTCGCCTCGGCCCAGGCCAGCGCCAGGCTCAAAAAGACGGTATTGCGCGCCGGCACGTAGGTAACGGGGATGCCTTCCTCGACCCCGCTTTTGGGGACGGCGATGTCGGCGGTCAGCGCCGAGCCGCCGAACGCGCTGAGGTTGATCGGCAGGATCAGGTGACGGTCGGCGAGGCTGGCGGCGATTCGCCGCGCTGCTTCCAGCTCGACCCGGTGCCGCTGCTGATAGTCGACGGTCAGCGCCAGCACCGCGAACCCGGCCTCGCGCGCAAGCCCGGCGCAGACCATCGAATCGAGCCCGCCCGAGAGCAGCACCACCGCCGATTTGCGTTTCGTCGACATCTCGGCGCGACTTAGGCGCGCCCGCCGCCAAAAAGAAGGGGCCGCCGAAGCGGCCCCAGGTGCGAGCGGACAAGCGCTCGATAGGGAGGAAAGCGTGCCGAAAAACTGGCACTCGCACCTTTTAGCGCCGGGTGGTTAAACGGGGCCTTAATGAAGCGGCCGGGCAATCGCCGGCGCGGCGGGCATGAAGCACGTAATTGAACGGGTAGCCGCCGGAGATGCCCTGGGTCTCGATCCGCAGCGTG
This sequence comes from Sphingomicrobium sp., assembly GCA_036769205.1. Classification (GTDB taxonomy): domain Bacteria; phylum Pseudomonadota; class Alphaproteobacteria; order Sphingomonadales; family Sphingomonadaceae; genus Sphingomicrobium. The sequence continues at coordinate 6,394 of DAIPLM010000010.1, read as the reverse complement.
CGCGGGGTCAGCACATGCAGCTTGGAATGGCCGAAGCCGCCGCCCGGGCACGTGTAATGGATGACGGCGTCGGTCGCGGTCGCCGAAATCACGACCCGCGTGCACTGGGCGCGGCGATGCTCCCACTGGGCCAGCACGGCGGCCTGAGGAACGCAGATCTTTTCGGCATTGGCGCCGGTCGCCGAGTGGCTGACTTCCCACAGCCCGCCCGAGTCGGCGATGATCGGCGGCAGAGTCGCCGCCCCCAGCATCAGCGCCGCCAGGCCGGCCGCGGCCGGCATCCAATATCGTGCAACGCGCACTCGCATGACCGGCCTATTAAACTGAAATTGATGAACGAAATCTAGACGTCAGCGGACATCTTCGAGCGCGATCGGGAAATCCGTGGCGCAAAAGGCGCAATCGACGCGGATGAAGCCGTCGTCGCCGACCATCGCCGCTTGCTCGTCGGGCGGGAAGCGGGCGATCACCGACTTCACATAGTCGAGGTCGCAGCGGCAGCCGCGGGTCAGCGCCACCGGCGCCAGGGTCCGCACCTCCTCCTCCTCATGGAACAGGCGCCAGACCAGGTCGTCGAGCGGCAGAGTCGGATCGGTCAGCTCCTCGGCCTTCACCGACCCGGCCAGCACGGCGACATGCGGCCATTCGGGATGGTCGAGCCGCGTGTGCAGCCGGTCACGGCCCTCCTCACCCTCGGCCAGGTGCTGGAACAGCAGGCCGCCGGCGACCCAGCCCGACTCGCTCTTGCGCGCCGCCAGGCGGACGATGCTGGGGATTTGCTCAGACTGGGTGAAATAGGTTTCCGCCGCCTGCGCCAGGCTGTCGCCTTCCAGCGGGACGATGCCCTGGTAGCGCTCGTCACTCGCCGGCTGGTCGAAGGTGATCGCCAGATAGCCGCGCCCGAACAGCGAAAAGAGCGTCGGGTTCGGCCCCGCTTCGGCCAGCCGCTCGGCATCGTGACGGACATAGCCGCGCAACTGCCCGCCGAGATAATCGCAGACCAGCAAGTCGATGATCCCGCTCTCGGTCTGCGCCTGCAGCGTCATCTGGCCGCCGGGATCCTTGAGCAAGGCCCCGAGCAAGGCAGTCAACGCCAGCGCCTCGGCCAGCAATTGCTCGATGACCGGCGGGTAAGCGTGGCTGGCGAGGATGGTGTCGAGCGCCGGGCCGATGCGCGCCAGCCGCCCGCGCGCATGACGCGACGGGATGGTGACGCCAAGCGCGCTGTCGAGGCTAAGGGTGGCGGAATCGGGCATGGGAAGCTGTCAGGTAGGCACTCGGCCGCCGCCTCACAACCGGCCGGGGCTCAGGCCGCCGCCGGCACCTCATAGGCCGCCGCCGCCGCCGACAGTCCGTCGATGAACTCGCGGATGTGCCGCTCCTCGATATTGAGCGGCGGCAGCACCCGCACGACATTGTCGGCGGCCGCCACCGTCAATATGCCGCGCGTGCGCAAAAAACCGACGAAGGCGCGGCTGTCGGACTTGAGCTTGATGCCTAGCATCAAGCCCATGCCACGAACGCAGTCGAACAGATGGTCGTGGTTGGGAATCATCTGCTCCAGCGCCGAGCGCAGCCGCTCGCCGGTGGCGCGGACCTGGGCCAGGAACTCCTCGTCGGCGACGATGTCGAACACGGCCTGTCCCGCCGCCATCGCCAGCGGGTTGCCGCCATAGGTCGAGCCGTGGGTGCCGAAGGTCATGCCCGCCGCCGCTTTCTCGGTCGCCAGGCAGGCGCCCAATGGGAAGCCGCCGCCGATGCCCTTGGCCGAGGCCATGATGTCGGGGGTGATGCCATATTGCTCGTGGGCATAGAGCGTGCCGGTGCGGGCGACGCCGCACTGCACTTCGTCGAGCACCAGCAGCAGGTCATGCTCGTCGCACAGGGCGCGCAGGCCCTGCAGGAAGGCTTTCGAAGACGGGCGGATGCCGCCCTCGCCCTGCACCGGCTCGACCAGGAAGCCAGCGGTGTTGTCGTCGATCGCCGCCTTGGCCGCCTCCAGATTATCGAACTCGACGACCGTGAAGCCGGGCAGCAGCGGCGCGAAGCCGTCGACCATCTTCGGCTGGTCGGTGGCGCTGACCGCGCCCATCGTCCGGCCGTGGAAGGCCTGCTTGAACGTGATCAAATCATGCTTGTGCGGGTTGCCCTTGACGTGGTGATAGCGGCGCGCGGTCTTGATCGCGCACTCGATCGCCTCGACGCCCGAATTGGTGAAGAACACCGTGTCGGCGAAGGTCAAATCGGTCAGCCTTTTGGCGAAGGCCTCGCCCTGCGGGCTTCCGTAGAGGTTGGAGACGTGCATCAGCCGTGCCGCCTGGTCCTGAATGGCCTTGGTCAGATGCGGGTGGCCGTGGCCCAAAATGTTGACCGCGATGCCGGCGGCGAAATCGAGATATTTCTCGCCCTGCTCGCCATACAAATAGGCCCCCTCGCCTTTAACCGGCCGCACTTCCGAACGTGGATAAACGGGCATGAGCGGCGTGATGGCCATTTGGCGGGGTCCCTTTCGTGGCTGAATGCAAAAAGGCGGTCCTGAAGACCGCCCCGGCGGCTATAGCGAGCGGCCTCGTCAAACGAAAGGGGCGCCCCGTTGCCGGAGCGCCCCTTCCTTACGCTTCACCCGGGGCAATCGCCCCAAAGCTCAGTCGTGCTTACCTGCGGCTCCAGCGGTTGCCGTCGCGGGCATCGTGGATCACCCGCTGCTCGAGCCGAACCAGCCGCACTTCGACGGCGCGCATCTCGTTCCAGGTCAGGCCGCGGCCGTCGCGGGCATTGCGGTGCAGGCGCCGCTCGAGGTCGCGGCTGTCATCCAGCAGCCTGGCCGCTTCGCGGTTGCTGAGGATGTTGCGCCGATCGAGCTGGCGAATTTCGCGCTGCAGCCGGTCGACCCGGACCTGCAGGCTGCGGGCCTGGCCGTAATTGTTATTGTGGCCATAGGCATTGCCATAGGGCGCCCCGTAATTCGGCGCGTACTGCGCCGCGGCGGGGGCCGCGAGGCCGAGGGCGCCGGCGGTGATCGCGGCGGAAATCAGGAACTTCTTCATCGTTGCTCTCCTTGTCGAGCGGTTGATGGCCTTGTTCTGCGCCCTTTCACTTGGCGGGATGCTGAATGCGGCCGTTATCCGCCGTTCACCCAAGTAAAACGCCAAGTTCCTGCTTTTGTTCGTTATTTGATGTTCAGTTAGCCACGGTTCATCGTTTCTTGAGCCGCAACGGCATTGCGGCTGACCCGAATCGGGAAATTGCCAGCGCGATTCGCTACTGCTTGATCTTCCAGCCGCTCCTCAGCAGCGCGTAGCAGAGCGCCCACAGCAGCACGTTGAGCAGCAGCAACCCCACCGCGCCGACCATCAGCGGCGAGTCGGTGACCCCCAGGAAGCCGTAGCGGAAGCCGGAGATGACGTAGAAGAAGGGGTTGGCGTGGCTGATGGCGCGGAACGCCGGCGCCAATTGCTCGATCGAGTAGAAGGTGCCGGAGAGCAAAGCCAAGGGGGCGACGACGAAATTGGTGATCATCGCCGCATGGTCGAACTTCTCCGCCCAGATCGAGGTCAGGAAGCCCAAAAAGGCGAGCATCAGCGACCCCATCAGCCCGAACCAGAGCACCGACAAGGGATGGCGGACCTCGACCGACACGCCCGGCCACACGACCATCGCCAGCCACACCGCCGCCCCGACCAGGAAGGCCCGCGTCACCGCCGCCCCGACCATGCCGGCGATCAGCTCGCCGTTCGACAAGGGCGGCATCAGATAATCGACGATCGTCCCCTGGATCTTGCCGACCAGCAGCGAGAAGCTGGCATTGGCGAAGCTGTTCTGCAGCATCGCCATGACGATCAGCCCCGGCGCCAGGAAGTCGGCGAACGGAGCCCCAAGCACCTCGCGCCCGGCGCGGCCCATGGCGACGGTGAAAATCACCAGATAGAGCATGGTGGTGACCGCCGGCGCCCAGACGGTTTGCAGCTGCACCTTGAAGAAGCGGCGCACCTCCTTGATATAAAGGGTCTTGAGCCCTCCCCAGTTGACGCCGTTCAAGGTCGCTTCGCCCGGCTGGGTGCGGACCCAGGCGCGTGGCGGCGGGTGGGGCGGCGGGCTGGAGGGCTGGTCGTTCACGGCCGCATCGCCTATCGGCTGCGGCGCCGCCCGGCAACCGAAGTTGGAGTTTGAAGACCCATGTCCTGGACTGAAGAACGGATCGACCGCCTGAAGGCGATGTGGGCGGAAGGCTCGACCGCCAGCCAGATCGCCGACGAGCTTGGCGGGGTCAGCCGCAACGCCGTCATCGGCAAGGCCCACCGCCTCGGCCTCGAAGCGCGGCCGTCGCCGGTCAAGCCGGGCGAGGAAAAGGAAGCGGTCAAGAAGCCGGCCAAATCCGCCGCCCCCAAACCGGTGCGCGCGGCGACGGCCAAGGCCGAAGCGAGCGACGCCGGCAGCCACGTCGACGATGTCGCCCCCGGCGATGCCCCCGACGGCGCCGGCCCCGACGTCAGCGGCCCACCCCCCGCGCAACCGAGCCCGAAGCAGCCCGACTCCACCATGCAGTACCGCTCGGTCGGCCCCGGCGGCTTCATCCGCCAGGGCCCGGGCGACACCCAGGCGCCGATCCCGCCGGCCCCGCCGCGCCGCCTGGTGCCGGCCAAGCCGAGCGCCGAGGTCGCCGACAAGACCAGCCTGCTCGATTTGAACGACCGCATCTGCCGCTGGCCGATCGGCCATCCCGGCGAGCCCGATTTCCATTTCTGCGGCCAGGCCTCGAACCCGGGCTTCCCCTATTGCGTCCAGCATTGCGGCGTCGCCTACCAGGCCCAGCTCCCCCGCCGCGACCGCCGCCCACCGCCGCCACTGCCGTTCGGCGGGCCGCGGGTTCGCTAGAGCCGCCAAGCGCAAGGTAAGCGGAGCGCAGCGAGCGTCATTGCGCGAGAGACGGCGAAAGCCGGACGGCCTGCGGCGACAGCCGACAGGACCGACGTCACGAATTTAGTTCGTGACGGCACTCGACAGAAGTAGCGTTTGCCGACGTCACGGGATTCACTCCCGTGACGGCTACCCCGCTCGATTTTTAGGCCCCCTGTGACCCACGCGCCGCTTGGCAGCGCCATCCGCGCGTTCCATAGCAATCCCCACATGTCCGATCTTTTCTCGACTTCCAGTTCCGCCACGCCCGACAGCTACGACGCTTCCTCGATCGAGGTCCTCGAAGGCCTCGAGCCGGTGCGCCGGCGGCCGGGGATGTACATCGGCGGCACCGACGCCCGGGCGCTTCACCACCTCGCCGCCGAGGTCATCGACAATGCCATGGACGAAGCCGTCGCCGGCCACGCCAGCCGCATCGAGGTGACGCTCGAGGCCGGCAACCGCCTGACCGTGTTCGACAACGGCCGCGGCATCCCGGTCGACCCGCACCCCAAATACCCGCAGAAGTCGGCGCTCGAAGTGATCATGACCACGCTCCATTCGGGCGGCAAGTTCGAGGGCAAGGCCTACTCGACCTCGGGCGGCCTGCACGGCGTCGGCGTCAGCGTCGTCAATGCCTTGTCGGCCGAGACCATCGTCGAGGTCGCCCGCGACAAGACTTTGTACCGCCAGGCCTTCGCGCGCGGCCTCGCCACCTCGAAGCTCGAAGAGGTCGGCGCCGCCCCCAACCGCCGCGGCACCACCGTCAGCTTCGTCCCCGACCCCGACATCTTCGGCACCGAGGCCCGCTTCGACCCTGCCCGCCTCTACCGGCTCGCCCGCTCCAAGGCCTATCTGTTCGCCGGGGTCGAGATCCGCTGGCGCTGCGATCCGGCACTGGCCAGCGAGGAAGTGCCCGAAACCGCCGTCTTCCAGTTCGCCAACGGCCTCGCCGACCATCTCGCCGAGCAATTGGGCAGCCGCGAATGCGTCACCGCGCAGCCGTTCACCGGCCGCCAGGACTTCGCCGACGATCAGGGCCGCTGCGAATGGGCGGTCGCCTGGCCGCTCTGGTCCGACGGCTCGGAATCTTACTATTGCAACACGATTCCCACGCCCGACGGCGGCACCCATGAGGCCGGGCTCAGGGCGGCGCTGACCAAGGGCATCCGCGCTTTCGGCGACCTCGTCGGCAACAAGAAGGCCAAGGAGATTTCGGCCGACGACGTCATGGGCGGCGTCGAATTGATGCTCAGCATCTTCATCCGCAATCCGCATTTCCAGAGCCAGACCAAGGACCGGCTGACCAGCCTCGAGGCCGCCCGTTTCGTCGAGGCCGCCGTCCGCGACCATTTCGACCATTTTCTCGCCGACAATATGGATCGCGGCCGGGCTTTGCTCGGCGCCATCGTCGAGCGCATGGAGGAGCGCCTCAAGCGCCGGGCCGAGCGCGAGGTCAAGCGCAAGACCGCCACCTCGGCCCGCAAGCTGCGCCTGC
>DAIPLM010000009.1:0-16658 GCA_036769205.1 Sphingomicrobium sp. | reverse complement strand
GACGGTTTCGACCTCGCCGAGCTGGCGCGAAACCGAGTCGCGGACGACCTGCTCCAGCGCCTCGCGGGTGGCCTCGGACAATTGGCCGGCGCTCGCCGGGATGATCGCCGTGATCGCCTCACGGGCGCGTTCGGAAGCGTGGGCGGCGGCTTCTTTGACCTGGAGCAATGCCGCGACGAGGGCGGGGCCAGTCTCGGCCGATAGCCGCGAGGCCTCGGAATCGGCGCCGCGCATCGCTTCCGCCAGCTCGGCCAGCCGGCGCTCGGCGCCGCCGACGCCGGTGTCGACCGCCGCCAGCAGTTCGGCCAGCCGGTCGTGCTGCGCCTCGATGGCGCCGGCGCCGGCCTCGAGCCGGGTGGACGCTTCCAGCGACGCCTGATGTGCCCATTCGATTTCCGGCCGGGCCGATTGCGCGGTCGCCAGGATGCGCTCGGTTCCGGCCTCGGCATCGCCGATCGCCGCCGCCAATTGCTCGCGCAGCTCGCCCGACAATTGTTCGACCGACTGGCGCAGCGCCGAGGTGCGCTCGGCGAGCCCGCCGATGGCGCCGTCTTGAATCCCGGATTCCTGCGACAAGGACTCAAGGTCCGTCCGCATCCGGTTGAGCGCATTGAGCATTGCGGTGGCCCGCAGATCGCCATCAGCGGCCAGCTGGGCGAAGCTTTCGTCCAGGGTGGCGACGCCCATGCCAATGTCGGCGATCATCCGCTGCGAGGCGCGGTCCTGCTCGGCAATCCGCGCGGTTAGCGTGTCGAGCGAGTCGCCGGCCGCCTCCAGCCGCGAGCCCAAAGCCTCGGCCGAATCGACTCCGGCCTTGCCGAGTCCGGCGGTCGCTTGTTCGAGCAAGGCGGCGACGGCGGCGGCCTGGATATCGATGCCGCCGCGGATTTCCTCCAGCCCCTCGGCGGCGCGCTGCATCAACGCGTCCATCGTCGCACTCGACTGGCCGGCGGATTCGGTGATCCGACCGCCGGCGGCCGTACCCGCCGCCTCGATGTCGGTGATCCCCGCCAGCAGCCGCTGCGTCGCTTCGCCGACCACGATGTCGGCCTCGCGGGTGCGTTCGGTCAGCGACGTCACTTGCGCTTCGAACTGTGCCGCCTTGGTGCTGGCTTCGGCCCCCGCGCCGCGCAGCGCCTGGGCCATGGCCAGGGCCGTCGCTTCGGCGCGCGGCAAGTCCTGGAGCAGAACGCCAATGTCGAGCCGGGCCATGTTCGCCGCCCGGTCGAGCGCGTCGCCATGCGCGGCCAGCCGCTCCGAGCCTTGCTCGAGGTCTCGGGTGACGGCGCCGAGCCGCGACGCCGCTTCGTCGCCGAGTCCCATCAACTGGCTGGTGACATTGTTCAATTTGGCGTGATTCTCGTCGATCCGCTGCGACAGCACGCTCAGCAGCGCACCGAGCGACCGCGCCTCGTTGCGCATGGTGGCGACCGAGCGGGTGAAGGCCTCGGCTTCCTTGCGCCGGGTGCGGCCAAAAATCAGCCAAATAAGGCCAAGCAGCGCCAGCGGACCCGCGGCGACCGCCACCCATTGGGCGAGCGCCGGCGAGGTCAGCGCCTCGTTGGCGAGATGCCGCCCCGCGGACCAGGCAGTGTAGGCGATCCACAAGGTCGCCAGCAGTGCCAGCGCCCAGCCGAGCACCGCCCGGCCGCCGGCGCCGCGCGGCTGCGGCTCCATGTGGACCTCCGCCGCCAGCCAATCGCTGTCGCTGAGGCTCGGTTCGACCCCCGGTGCGTCGAACGGCACCTCCTCGATCGGTTGCGGCAAGGGCTCGGCGCGGTGCGGGGTGGCTGTCATAATCGGCAATTTACCAGTTTTATCAAAGCGTGAAAGCTTCTTCGCCGCCGGACTGGAAAGGCGGGCTCCGCTTCGCCTACAACCATGGCGTCGACGACGGCAAAAGCGGGGGAATATGGCGCTCGGCGCCTTGATTGCGGCCTATCATGAAGACGACCAGGGCGGCTTGCGCGCCTTGTTCCCGCTCGCCGGCCGCACGCTGATCGAATATCAGGCGCGCTGCGCGGCGGCGGTCGGCGCGGCGCCGATCGTCGTCCTCGTCGAGCGCATCCCGGCGGCGCTGCAGGACGCCTTCGAGCGGCTCCGCGCCGAGGGGATCACCACCGTCCCGGTCAGCGACGGCACGGAAGCGGCGAGCCGCTTTGAGGCGGGCGCGCTCATCCTCCAATTGGCCGACGGCCTCGCCCCCGACGTGCCCTTGCTCGCCAGGCTGGCCGAGTTCGTCGAGCCGGCCATCGCCGTCGTCGCCGATGACGAGGAGCACCGGGATTTCGAGCGGATCGACGATTCCAGCCGCTGGGCCGGCGCCGCTCTGGTCGAGGGGCGGACGCTCGGCTCGACGGCGGCCATGCTCGGCGATTGGGACCTGCAATCGACCCTGCTCCGGCGGACGGTCCAGGCCGGCGCCCGCTTCGTCCCGACCGGCGAAGTCGTGCCCTTGCTCGCCCAGCGCGCCGAGGACCTGGCCGGCTTCGAGCGGCGCCTGCTGGTCGCCACCCGCGGCGAGCGCGGCGATTGGGCGAGCCGCTATGTGCTGCCGATCGTCGAGGAGTTCGCCACCGAGCGGCTGATGGAGAGCCGGGTGCGGCCCGATTGGCTGGTCGCCGCCGGCCTCGTCCTCACGGTCGCCGCCGCTTTCTGCTTCTCGCGCGGCTGGTTGTGGCCGGCCCTCGGGCTGTTGATCTTGTCGACGCCGCTCGACCTCATCGGCGCCCGGCTCGCCAGCTTGCGCCTGCAACCGTTGCCGCCGAAGCATCTGACACGGCGGCTGCTGTGGCCGGCCGCTGGGCTGGCGCTGCTGGCGCTGGGCTGGTGGGTGGGCAACCATGGCGGTGGTTGGGGCGCTCTGTTCGCGGCGGTGACGACCGCCGCTTTCGCCGAAGCGGCGCAGATCGAGCAAGCGGGCTCGGACGTGCCGTCGCAGACTTGGCTGTTTTCGCGGCGGAACGCCATTTTGGCCGCTATCCCGTTCGCGCTTGCCGGCTGGTGGGTGCCCTATCTGGCGGCGGCGGCGCTCTATGCCGCGATTTCCTTCTTCGCCATCCAGCATTTTCGCCATTCCGTCGAACGCGATTGACGACGCGTTAACCCCGATCGTCTAACGCTCATCGCGATGGTGCCCGTGGAATGGCCGCTCGCTGCCTTGGCAGCCGACCCCCCGGTCGACTCCGCGCACGCGCGCGGCAGCCGGCGCTTGACCAGCGTCCGTCGCGATTTCTTCCTCGACCCCGTCCATCGCCTGACCGAGCAGGAGCGGGCGCTGATGACGGCGATTCTCCACGACCTGGTCGGCGCCGTCGCCGGTGAAATCCTCGCCGCTTTGCCGGCCAACGGCACCGACGCGCCTGAAGCCGCCGGGCTTGCCGCGCGGCTGTCGGCGGCCGGCTTGCTCGACCGCGAGGAATTGGTTTCCCTGCTGTTGCGCCGCGCCGACGAGCACCGGGTGGCGACAGCCTTCGCTGGCCGCGCCGGAGTCCGCAAATTGCCAATGCTGCCGCGCCTGGTCGGAGATGGCGACGCGCTCGTCGCCGCCGCCGCCATGGCCCTGGTCGTCGCCCGCGGCCGCCGCCGCGACGCCTTCGCCCAGCCGCGCATCGAGCTCAACGACCTTTCCGCCAGCGAAGCGGCCTGCCTGGCGCTCGCTGTCGCCGCCGCGCTCGCCGATTTTGGTGATCGCCCGGCGCTGGCGGCCGCCGCCGGCGCGGTCGCCGCCGGCCATGTACCGTCCGATTCCCTCGATTCCACGGTGGTCGCTCTGGTCGAGGTGTTGGAACGCGGCGGCCGCGTCGACGATGCCATGATTGAAACCGCGGCCAGGGACGGCGAGGCGAGCTTGCTGGCCGCCTTGCTCGCCCGCCGGGCTGGAATTTCCTTCGAAACTTCCTGGGGCTATTTGATCGGCGGCCAAGACGATGGCCTTGCCTTACTGGCCCGCATGGCCGGCCTGGCGCGGCCGGTGGCGGCGCGCCTGATCGCCGAGTTCGGCGCCGTGTCGGGCGGCTCGGTGGAGGAAGAGATCGCCCGCTTCGACAGTTTCGGCGACGATGAGGTCGAGGCGGCGCGCGATTGGTGGCGGTTGCCGCCCGATTTCCGCGCCGCCAGCGCCGCTTTGGGCCAGGCTCGTGGCTAGCGCGCCCGACAGCAAGGCCCCGGTGACGGCGCGGGTCGACGCGCTGGGCCGGCTGGTCGAGGCCGACGCGATGCTCGCCGATCTCCAGGCCGCGGCCGGCTCACGGCTGGGCGCCAGGCTCGCCTTGCCGCAGCTCGCCGCCATCGCCCGCCTCGTCCGCAAGCTCGGGATCTCCGTCTCGCGGCAAGCCATCGTCGCTGCGCCCGCCCATGACCTGGAAATGTGGGTGCGGGCCGAGCCGGACGGTGAGGACGTGCTGCTGACCGTCGAGCAATGGAAGCAGCGGCCGCCGGCGCCGTCACGGCTCGAGGTTGCCGCCAGCGACGACGATTTGATCGGCCATGCCATCCGCGGCAGTTGGGCGACGGACGCCGAACTGCGCTTCACGACGCTGTCGCCCGATCTCGCCCAGCAGCTGGGGGTCGAGGCCGACGAGGCCATCGGCGAACCCCTGACCCGGTTCCTGCGGCTCGAGGAGGGCGAGGACGGAGCGATGCCATTGCTCGCCGCTCTCGCGTCACGCGCCGCCTTCGCCGGCCAGCCCGCGTCGGCGCGCGGCAATGGCAATCAGCGCTTGATGCTAAGCGGCGATCCCATCCGGAACGACGACGGCAGCTTCGCCGGTTTCCGCGGCCGCGCCTTGCCCGACCATGTCGCGGTTCCCGAGGCCGCCAATGAAGCCGGGGCCACGACCTCGATCGACCCGGCGCTCGATCTGGCGCTGCGCTCGCCGCTGGCCAGAATCATCGAAGCCGCCGAGGGCATTGTCGAGCGCGCCGACGGGCCGCTGCGGAGCGATTATGCCGCTTATGCCGGCGACATCGCCACCGCCGCCCGCCATTTGCTGTCGGTCATCCACGCCATCGTCGAGCAGCCGGCCGACGCCGGCGGCACCGTCGACCTGGCGGTGCTGGCCGCCGACGCGCTGGCCCTGGTCCAGCCGGAGGCGGACGAACAGGACGTTCGCCTGTCGCTGCGCGGGGAGGCCGCGCTTCCGGTGACCGGCGAGCGGCGTGGGGTCATCCAGATCCTGGTCAATTTGCTCGGCAATGCCGTCCGCCATTCACCACGCGGCGGCAGCGTTACCATCGACCTGCGCAAGACCGGCGGCATGGGCGAAGCCAGCATCGCCGACCACGGCAAGGGCATCAGCCCGGCCGACCAGGAGCGGGTGTTCGAAAAGTTCGAGCGGCTCGACAATGGCGGCGGCGCCGGCCTCGGCCTCGCCATCGCCCGCCGGCTGGCGCGCTCGATGGGCGGCGAGATTTCGTTGGTTAGCGCGCCGGGCGAGGGCGCCTGCTTTACGGTCTCGCTGCCGCTGGCTTAGGCTTAGGGAGTCCTAGCGCTCGCCGACCGGCACATAGTCGCGCTGGGTGGCGCCGACGTAGAGCTGGCGGGGCCGGCCGATCTTCTGCTCGGGGTCGGCGATCATCTCGTTCCATTGCGCCACCCAGCCGACGGTGCGAGCGAGCGCGAACAAGGACGTGAACATCTCGGTCGGGAAACCGATCGCGTTGAGGATCACGCCCGAATAGAAATCGACGTTCGGGTAGAGCTTCTTTTCGATGAAATATTCGTCGTTGAGGGCGATATGCTCGAGCTCCTTGGCGACGTCGAGCACCGGGTCGGTCTTGCCGAGCTCCTTCAGCACCTCGTCGGCGGTCGCTTTCATCACCTTCGCCCGCGGGTCGAAATTCTTGTAGACGCGATGGCCGAAGCCCATCAGCCGGAACGGGTCGTTCTTGTCCTTGGCGCGAGCGATATATTCGGGGATGCGCTTCACATCGCCGATCTCGCGCAGCATGTTGAGCGCCGCCTCGTTGGCGCCGCCATGCGCCGGGCCCCACAGACAAGCGATGCCGGCGGCGATGCAGGCGAACGGGTTGGCCCCCGACGACCCGGCCAGCCGCACCGTCGAGGTCGAGGCGTTCTGCTCGTGGTCGGCATGGAGGATGAAGATCCTCCGCATGGCGTTCTCGATCACCGGGTTAACGACATAGGGCTCGGCGGGGACGCCGAAGGTCATGCGCAGGAAGTTGCCGGTGTAGCTCAGGTCGTTCTGCGGATAGAGAAACGGCTGGCCGACGCTGTACTTGAAGGCCATGGCGGCGATCGTCGGCATCTTGGCGATCAGCCGGTGCGAGGCGATCAGCCGCTGCTGCGGGTCGGTGATGTCGGTGCTGTCGTGATAGAAAGCGGACAGTGCGCCGACGACGCCGCACATGATCGCCATCGGATGGGCGTCGCGGCGGAAGCCGCGATAGAAGGTCATCAGCTGCTCATGCAGCATGGTGTGGCGTGAGATGGTGTAAGTGAAATCCTCCAGCTCCGCCTTCTGCGGCAAGTCGCCGTGGAGCAGCAGATAGGCGACCTCCATGAACGTCGACTGCTCGGCCAGCTGGTCGATCGGATAGCCGCGATGGAGCAGGATGCCCTGGTCGCCGTCGATATAGGTGATGGCGCTCTGGCAGCTGGCGGTCGAGGTATAGCCGGGGTCGTAGGTAAACATGCCGGTTTCAGCATAGAATTTGCGGATATCGATGACCTCGGGGCCGACCGAGCCGGGAAGAATGGGTGCCTGGACGGTCTTGTCGTCGACGGTGATGGTGGCGCTTTTGTCGGTCATGCGTTCGCTTCTTTCATCTGGTCGGCGATGCGCGCCAGGCTCTCGTCTTTGCCGAGCAGCACCAGCACGTCGAAGATCCCGGGCGAGGTGGTCCGCCCGGTCAAGGCCGCCCGCAGCGGCTGGGCGAGCTTGCCGAGTTTGACGCCGATCTCGTCGGCGAAGTTCCGCACCGCAGCATCGAGCGCGTCATGTTCCCAATCCACTGTTTGTGCAAGTGCAGCATAAACCCCTCCCAAAAGGGAACGCGCGTCATCGTCGAGAATCTCGGCTGCCCCGGGCTCGAGCGTCAGCGGCCGCGCCGCGAACAGGAAGCCGGCGCCTTCGGCCAGTTGGTGCAGGCTGTGCGCCCGCGCCTTGAGCTCGGGCATCGCGCGCAGCAGCAGCTCGCGGCCGGCGCCATCGATCGCCAGCATCGGCGCGACGAGGTCGGCGAGGCGGCCGTCGTCGGCTTCGCGGATGTAGTGGCCGTTCAGATTCTCTAGTTTCTTCAAGTCGAAGCGCGACGGCGACTTGCCGACATGGCCGATGTCGAACCACTCCACCGCCTGGTCGCGGCTGATGATCTCGTCGTCGCCGTGACCCCAGCCGAGCCGCAGCAGATAATTGAACAAGGCTTCGGGCAGGATGCCGAGTTCGTCGCGGTAATTGTCGACGCCGAGCGCGCCATGGCGCTTGCTGAGCTTGGCGCCGTCGGCGCCGTGGATCAGCGGGACATGGGCATAACGCGGCTCCGGCCAGCCCATCGCCCGGATGATCGCCAGCTGACGGAAGGCGTTATTGAGATGATCGTCGCCGCGAATGACGTCGGTGACGCCCATGTCATGGTCGTCGACCACCACCGCCAGCATGTAGGTCGGGTTGCCGTCGGAGCGCAGCAGGACGAAATCGTCGATCTCGGCATTCTGGACGGTGACTCGGCCCTGAACCAGATCGTCGATCGCCGTTTCGCCGTCATGGGGCGCCTTCAAGCGGATGACGAAAGGCTCGCCGGTCCGCTCTTCGGCGACGTCGCGCCATGGGCTGCGGATGCGGAAGGTCGTGCGCTGGCGCTGCGCCGCTTCGCGCTGCGCCGCCAATTCCTCTTGCGTCATGTAGCAGCGATAGGCGGCCCCGCCCTCCAGCAATTGGTGGGCAACCTCGGCGTGGCGAGCGGCGAATTGCGACTGGTAATATTCCTCGCCGTCCCAATCGAGGCCGAGCCAGCGCATGCCGTCGAGGATGGCGTCGATCGCCGGCTTGGTCGAGCGGGCCTGGTCGGTGTCCTCGATCCGCAGCAGGAACTTGCCACCGTGGTGGCGGGCGAACAGCCAGTTGAACAATGCGGTGCGGGCGCCGCCGATATGGAGGAAGCCGGTCGGCGAGGGGGCGAAGCGGGTGACGACCGCCGGATTTTTGCCGCTTGCGCTCAAGCCCGCTTTCCTTTGTGTTCGGCTGTGCATGGATTGGGTGAGCGCCCCTAACATAGAGGATGCGCCTCTGCCACTGGCGGGCCGGGGAGCCTGGCTTGGCAAGTTCGATCGCGCCCGCGACCGGCTCGAAGCCTTCCTCGAGGCGGAGCGCGGTCAGTTGCCATTATGGGCGGTCGCGGCATTCGGCGCCGGCATTGCCTTGTGGTTCGCGCTTCCCGACCCCCGGCAATGGGCGGGCCTTTTGTTCCTTGCCGGCGGGCTGGGCTTGTTCGGATTTGCGGCCGCCGAGGGCAGGGCGGGGCGGGCGCTCGGCTGGTTCGCGCTGGCGCTGGCCGCCGGCTGCGCCCTGGTGTGGGTGCGCGCCGCGCAGCTGGCGACGTCGCGGATCGAGCGGCCGAAGATCGTTCAACTCACTGCGCAGGTCGAGCGGGTCGAGACTTTGGTGGCCAGGGGCGACCTCAGGCTGACCCTGGCGCCGCTCGACGCGAAACTGCCGCCGCGCATCCGCGTCACCGTGCCGGGCAGCGACCAACGGCCGGGCCTGGCCGCCGGCGCCACCGTCGCTTTGCGCGCCCGGCTGACCCCGCCGCCGCCGATGGCGCTGCCCGGCAGCCACGATTTCGCCCGCGACAGCTGGTTCCGCGGCGAGGGCGGCACCGGCCGCGCCATGGGCCCGGTCGACATCACGGTGCCGGCACAAGCGAGCGGCCTCGACGCCTTGCGCGCGCGGCTCGACCGGCACATCCGCGGCCAGATGTCGGAGCGCAGCGGCGGCATCGCCACCGCCATCGTCACCGGCGACCAGAACGCGGTCGACGAAGCCGACGCCGAGGCCATGCGCCGCTCGGGGCTGACCCATTTGCTGTCGGTCAGCGGGCTGCATCTGGCCGCGGTGGTCGGCGGGGCGATGCTGCTGACCTTGCGGCTGCTGGCGATGAGCCGCTTCCTCGCCTTGCGCTTCAACCTCGTCCTGGTCGGCGCCGGCGTCGGCGCGCTCGCCGGCGTCGGCTACACTCTGCTGACCGGCATGCAGGTGCCGACCGTGCGCAGTTGCGTCGCCGCTTTGCTGGTGCTCGGCGGCATCGCCCTTGGCCGCGAGGCGATCAGCATGCGACTGGTGGCGGTCGGGGCGCTGCTGGTGCTGGCCTTGTGGCCGGAGTCGGTCGCCGGGGCGAGTTTTCAGTTCAGCTTCGCCGCCGTCACCGCCATCGTCACCTTGCACAGCCTGGCGCCGATCCGGCGCCTGCTCGGCCCGCGCGAGGACGGGCTGGCGATGCGCATCCTGCGCGGCTTCGCGTCCTTGCTGGTCACCGGGCTGGCGGTCGAGATCGCCCTGATTCCGTTCGCCCTCTACCATTTCCACAAGACCGGCATTTACAGCGTCTTTGCCAATTTGTTCGCCATCCCCTGGACGACATTCGTGATCATGCCGCTGGAAGCGCTGGCGCTGCTGACCGACGCCCTGGGCTTCGGCGCGCCATTGTGGGCGGCCACCGGCTGGGCGATCGACCGTTTGCTCGACGTCGCCCATTGGGTGGCAGGGATGAAGGGCGCCGTCGCCACCTTGCCGACCATGCCCGCCGGCGCCTTCGCCGCCTTCGTCATCGGCGGCCTGTGGCTATGCCTGTGGACCAGCCGGATCCGGCTGCTCGGCCTCATCCCGATCACGCTTGGCGCCGCCGCCGCGCTCGCCGCGCCGACCCCCGATTTGCTGGTCACCGGCGACGGCCGCCATCTGGCGCTAGTCGACGGCAGCGGCCGCCCAGCGTTGCTACGAGAGAAGGCCGGCGACTTCATCCGCGGCCTGATCAGCGAGAACAGTGGCTATGATGGTGAGCCGCTGGCGGTCAGCGACAGCGCCGGGGCGCGTTGCAGCCGCGACGCCTGCATCGCCGATATCGCCCGCGCCGGCCGCTCGTGGCGCGTGCTCGCCACCCGTTCCGGCCAGCATCTCGACTGGGCGGACATCACCCGCGCCTGCGCCTCGGCGGACATTGTCGTCTCCGACCGCTGGCTGCCGCGCGGCTGCACACCCAAATGGCTCAAGCTCGACCGCAAGACGCTCGAAATCGCCGGCGGGATGGCGATTCATCTGGGTGACGAGCCGCGCGTCGAAACGGTCGCCGATCGCGTCGGCAATCATCCCTGGGCGGGAACCCGGCGCTAGCGCTCGCTCCACACGGCAAGCTCGCTGCCGCCGGGGTCGATGAAATGGAAGCGCCGCCCGCCGGGGAAGGCGAAAATCGGTTTGGCGATGGTGCCGCCAGCCTTGGTCACCGAATCGAATGCTGCTTCGAGGTCGTCGACGCGGATCACCGGCAGCGGCGCCGCCAGCGTTCCCGACGGATCGCCCTGGAGGCCAAGATCGACGTCGCCGGTCGTCGTCGCCGCATAATCCGGCCCGTAATCGGTGAACCCCAAGCCGAACGCACGCGCATAGAAAGCGCGGGTCAATTCGTGCGCGGTGGCGCTCGGCAATTCGACATAATCGATTCGGGCCACGCTCAATACCGCCTGATCAGTCCGGCCAGCCGGCCCTGGATGCTGACCCGGCCCTCGTCGTAGCGTTGCGGCTCGTAGGCGCGGTTGGCGGGGTCGAGGCGGATCATCTGGCCTTCGCGGCGATAGGTCTTCAAGGTCGCTTCCTCATTGTCGATCAGCGCCACGACAATCTCGCCGTCGCGGGCACTGTCGACCTTGCGGATCAAGGCGAAATCGCCGTCGAGAATGCCTTCCTCGACCATCGAATCGCCGGACACTTCCAGCGCATAATGCTCGCCCGGGCCGAGCAAGGCGGCGGGGACGGCGAAGCCTTCCGTGCCCTGCAGCGCCTCGATCGGCGTGCCGGCGGCGATCCGCCCGTGCAGCGGGATTTCGATAGTGTCGTTGGCGGCGGCAGGAAGCACCGCCTTGGTGGCCATGGCGGCGGCAAGAGTCGGCGACGCCGTTTCCGGCATCTTGATCACTTCCAGCGCCCGGGCGCGGTTCGGCAGTCGGCGGATAAATTGCCGCTCCTCCAATGCCGAGACCAGGCGGTGGACCCCCGACTTGGACTTCAGGTCGAGCGCCTCGCGCATCTCGTCGAAGCTCGGGCTGACGCCGGACTGGCGAAGCCGTTCGTGGATGAACTGGAGGAGTTCGCGCTGCTTGGATGTGAGCATCGAAAGCCAATCCCGGTTGAGGTTCCAATTGGAACGAACGGGGAACGTGTATCGAACACTTGGGTTCCGGTCAAGCGCAGAGCGCGAGGAACGCTCCGAGCATCGCGTGGCCATGCTCCGAGCCGATGCTTTCCGGGTGGAACTGGATACTATGGACGGGCGCGTCGGCATGCCGCATCGCCATCGCCAGCCCATCGCCGCTCCAGGCATTGGCGACCAGCGGCGGCTGAGGATTGCTGACGGCCAACGAATGATAGCGGGTCGCGGCCAACGGCGAGGGCAGGCCGGCGAACACCCCGCTGCCGTCGTGGCGGACCCGGTCCACCTTGCCATGGACGGGCGCGACGCGCTCCACGGCCGAGCCGCAAGCCAGTGCGATCGTCTGATGGCCGAGGCAGACGCCGAGCAGTGGCCGCTTCGCCGCGATGCAGGCCGCGGCCAGGCCGACCGAAATCCCGGCATCCTCGGGCTTCCCCGGCCCCGGCGAGATCAAGAAGCCGTCGAAGCCCCCGGCGAGGGCGGTTTCGACCGTGACCGTGTCATTCTTCTCGACCGTCACCGACGCGCCGAGGCTCAGCAGATAATCGACTAGAGTGAAGGTGAAGCTGTCGTAATTGTCGATCGCCAGGATCGACGGCCCAGCCATCAGCCGCCGCCGCCGACGATCCGCCGCCGCGCCGCCTCGATCTCGGCGTCGTTGCGCTTGACGCCGACGGCGTTGGTGATCGCCCGTGCCATTTGCTCGGCATATTCGCGCGACGTCGCCTCCTGGAACTCGGTCTGCATCCGCGAAATAAGGCCGGGCTGCAGGCTGGCATTGCCAGGCACGATCTTGGTCACCTTGACGATGACGAAGCCGCGCCCTTGCGGGTCGGCGATCATCCGGCTGCGCCCTTCGGCAAGGCTGAACATCATGCCCATTGCCGGCGGCACCTTGCCCTGGAAGGCGCTGAGCTCGAGCCGGCGCTTGGCGATTTTCTCCGGCGGCGGCAGCTTGACTCCGGCGCCGGCCAGCGCCTCGGCCATGGCGGTACCGCGGGCGATCTTGGCGGCAATAGAGCTGGCGGCGGCCTTGGCGCGGTCGCTGGCTTGCTTGGCCTTCCAGTCGGCGGCGACCTGGTCTCGGATCGACGCCAGCGGAGCGGGCGCGGCGGCGACGATGCCCTCGACTCCGACCAGTGCGTAGCCGGCCTCGCCCGGGAGGGTTTCGATGACCGGCTCGTCGCCTTCGCCAAGCTCGAAGCCGGAACGGACGGCCGGAGCCAACTCGGGCGGCAATTTATAGGCCGGCTGCGTACGAGCGACGCCGCCGGCGGTGATCGGCGGGGTGCGGGTGCCGGTGATGCCGACGTCGCGGATTGCCTCGGCGAAGCTGGCGCCGTCGGCGATGCTGTCCTCGATCTTGGTGACAAGGTCGGTCAGCGCTTCTTTGCTTTTGTCGGCGGTGATCTTGGCGGCAATCTCGCCGCGCACCGCGCTCAGAGGTTTGCCGGCCTCGGTCGAGACCTTGTCGACCTTGATGACGTGCCAGCCAAGGTCGGAACGCAGCGGGCCGACGATGTCGCCTTGCTTGGCGGCGAAGGCGGCGGCGGCGACGGTGTCGCCGGTGATCGCCGCCATTTGCTCGCGCGTGCGGTTGCCAAGGCTGGCGGCATTGGCACCAAGGCCGCCGCTGGCACGGGCGCGCTGGGCCACGGCCCGCGCCTGCGCCTCGTTCGGCGCGATGACCTGGCTGAAGGCGCGGACCGCCTTGCCGCCGTACAGCGCCTGGTTGGCGTTGTAATAGGCAGTGATCTCCTGATCGCTGGCCGAGACGTTGGCAACCTGCTCCTGGCCGATCCGGGCGATGTTGAGCACGCGCTGCTCCGGAACCATGTAGCGGCTGCCACTTTGCTTGTAGAAGGCCTGGATGTCGGCATCGCTCGGCTGCGGGATGCCGGCGGCGAACAGCTCGGCCGGGATGACTGCGACTTCCGCCTCGCGGGCTTCGAGCAGCATCGATGCATAGGGAGTGGCAACGCCGACCGGCAGGCGGGCGTTGGCCGCCGCCGGCGCCAGTAGCAGCCTGGACGCCAGCGACACCGCAATCAGCTCGCGGACTTGGGCATCGCTCAGCCGTTGCTGCTGGAGGAAGGCGTCATAAGCCGTCTGGCTGAACTTGCCGTCGAGGCCGCGGGTGGCCGGCATTTTGACGATTTCGGAATCGATCATGCGCTTCGACAAGTGCAGCTCATGGTTGCCGGCAAACACCAGCAAAGCGCGGTTCTGAATTAGAGATCCCAAGATGTCCTGGAACTCGCCGGCCAGCGCCGAATAATCGGCTTGCGGCTGCTGCTGGCGGACCTCGGCCAGGCGGCGCTGCATCGCCGCGCTCAGTTCGCGCTCGGTGACCGCCTGGTTGCCGACCTTGGCCAGCGTCCCCGGCGATCCGACCCCGCCCGAGACATAGCTTTGCACGTCGGCCAGCGCGAACGAGGCCAGGATCGCCAGCAGGAACATCACCGTGATGATCGTGCCGAGCTTGGATTTGGTCAGGCTGCGAACGAAGGTCGACATCGGGACTCGCTTTGAAAAGACTGGCGGCCGCTTTAGGGGCGGCAGGGAATGGCGGCAAGCGAGGGAAGGGGAGCGATGACTGGGCGCAAGCTGGTGGCCGGGAACTGGAAGATGCATGGCACCGGCGCCGACCTCGGCCAGGTGACGGCGATTTCGATTGCCGCCGAAACCGCGGGCTGCGACGTCGCTCTGTGCGTCCCCGCGACTCTGATCGAGCGTGCCGTCCGCGCCTCGCCGGGTTTCGCCATCGGCGCCCAGGACGTGCATTCGGCGGATCATGGCGCGCATACGGGCGATATCAGCGCGGCGATGCTGAAGGAAGCCGGCGCAAGGCTGACCATCGTCGGCCACAGCGAGCGCCGGGAGGCGCATGGCGAGAGCGACGCCGCCGTCCGCGCCAAGGCCGAATCGGCGATGGCCGCTGGCATGGCGGTGATCCTCTGCGTCGGCGAGAGCCTTGACGTCCGCGAAGGCGGCCAGGCGGTCGCCACCGTCTCGGCCCAGCTCGACGCCAGCCTGCCGCGAGCGGGCGGCACCGACCTGCTGGCTATCGCGTATGAACCGATCTGGGCGATCGGCACCGGCAAGGTCCCGACCACCCGCGAAATCGCCGAAATGCACGCGGCGCTACGGGCACGGCTGGTCGCCGCTTTTGGCGAGGTCGGCAAGCCGGTGCGAATCCTCTACGGTGGCTCGGTCAAGTCCTCCAACGCCGCCGAGATCTTCTCCGTACCCGATGTCGACGGCGCCCTGGTCGGCGGCGCCAGCCTTAAGGCGGCCGACTTTGTGCCGATCATCGCGGCGGCCGCGCATTGAAAGCCGGGCCGCGGGCCGCTAGATGCCCGCCCAACCGCTTGTTTCCCGAAAGTTCACCATGTTCACCTTCCTGCTCATCGTCCAGACCCTGATCGCCGCCTCGCTAGTCAGCGTCATCCTCATGCAGCGCTCCGAAGGCGGCGGGCTAGGCGTCGGCGGCTCGTCGTCCGGCTTCATGACCGCGCGCGGCGCCGCCGATTTCCTGACTCGCTCGACGGCGATCCTCGGCGGCCTGTTCATCCTGCTGTCGATCGCGCTCGCGGCCTATGCCGGGGCGACCCGCAAGGCGACAACGGTCGACACCACCATCGCCAACCAGGTCGTGCCCAGCGCGCCGCTGGCAGCGCCGGCGACCGCGCCTGCCACCAACCAGGCGGGCCCGGCCAACGACCAGACGCCCGCCGTTCCGCTGGCGCAGTAGCGCGCCCAACCAAGTTTTTTCGTCGCGATTGATTCGGGCGCTTGCCTAATCGGGCCGCGGCCCCCTAAGGCTCAACTCCCATGGCGCGGTATATTTTCGTCACCGGCGGCGTGGTCTCATCGCTCGGCAAGGGTTTGCTCTCGGCGTCGCTCGGCGCCCTCCTGCAGGCGCGCGGATTCAAGGTCCGCATCCGCAAGTTCGACCCCTATCTGAACGTCGATCCCGGCACCATGTCGCCCTACCAGCATGGCGAGGTCTACGTTACCGACGACGGCGCCGAGACCGACCTCGACCTTGGCCATTACGAGCGCTTCACCGGCGTCACCGCCCGCCAGTCGGACAATATCACCACCGGTCGCATCTACCGCGACATCATCGCCCGCGAACGGCGCGGCGACTATCTCGGCGCGACCGTCCAGGTGATCCCCCACGTCACCAACGCCATCAAGGAATTCGCGCTCGCCGAGACCGACGGCATCGACTTCGTCATCTGCGAGATTGGCGGCACCGTCGGCGACATCGAAAGCCTGCCGTTCGTCGAGGCGCTGCGCCAATTGCGCAACGACCTTGGCCGCGACAATACGGTCAGCGTCCACACCACTTTGGTGCCGTGGATCAAGGCGGCCGGCGAGCTGAAGACCAAGCCGACCCAGCACAGCGTGCGCGAGATCGCCAGCCTCGGCGTCCAGCCCGATGTCCTGCTGTGCCGCTGCGAAAAGCCGATCCCGGAGGCCGAGCGCGAGAAGATCGCCTTGTTCTGCAATGTCCCTAAGTCCGCGGTCATCCAGGCCTTGGACGCCCGATCAATCTACGATGTGCCGCTGCAATATCATGCAGAAGGGCTGGACGACGAAGTCCTGCGCGCCTTCCGCATCGACGACGCGCCGCCACCGGACCTGAGCCGCTGGCACGACATCATGGACCGCCTCGACCATTACGAAGGCGAGGTGACGATCGGCGTCGTCGGCAAATATGTCGGCCTGCCCGACGCCTACAAAAGCTTGAACGAAGCGCTGATCCACGGTGGCATCGGCAACCGCACCAGGGTCAACATCCGCTGGCTCGACGCCGAATTGTTCGAGCATCCCGAGGCCGATTTCGCCGCCGAGCTCGAGCCGTTGGACGGCATCCTCGTCCCCGGCGGCTTCGGCGAGCGCGGCTCGGAGGGCAAGATCGCCTCGGTCAAGTTCGCCCGCGAGCGTGAAATCCCGTTCCTTGGCATCTGCCTCGGCATGCAGATGGCCTGCATCGAGGGCGCCCGCAACCTCGCCGGCATCGCCGAGGCATCGACCACCGAATTCGGCGCGACTAGCGAGCCGGTCGTCGGCCTGATCACCGAATGGATGAGCGAGGAGGGGCTGCAGCAGCGGGCCGCCGACGGCGACCTGGGCGGCACCATGCGCCTGGGCGCTTATCCGGCCAGGCTCGACGCCAACAGCCACGTCGCCTCTGTCTATGGCGCCACCGACATCAGCGAGCGCCACCGCCATCGCTATGAGGTCAACGTCCACTACCGCGACGC
>DAIPLM010000139.1:0-5048 GCA_036769205.1 Sphingomicrobium sp. | reverse complement strand
GATGATGTCGTAATCATAGAGCTTGCCGAGGTCCAAGCCCTCTTCGCCCAAATCGGTGGTGTAGACGTTGAACCCCTCGGTCGAGAGCATCAGCTCGATGCTCTTGGCGATGGTCGCCTCGTCCTCGATCAGCAGAACCCGCATGTATCTTCCCCCGTTTCGAAGGCCAAAGCGTAACGCGCTCTTAACGGCCTTGAAGCGTTCATTAACCATGCGATGTCTGAAGGCAAAAGGTTAATAAGGTGTAAAGTGCTGGAATCGCCGGAAATGGTGGCAATTGAGTCACGGTTCCGTAATGAGCGGGCCATGAGCCTGGCCGACCGCATCCTCTATATCGACGCCGAGGCGATCGTCATCGACAAGCCGGCGGGGCTGCCGGTCGACCCGCCGCGGGCCGGCGGCGACAGCGTCACTTTACGGGCGGGCGAGCTCAAATGCGGCTTCCAGCGCGAGCCGGTCGCCATGCACCGGCTCGACCGCGACACCTCGGGTTGCCTGCTGCTCGCCCGCAACCCCAAGGCGAGGGCGAAAATCCAGCGGGCATTCGAGTCCGGAACGGTGGAGAAAACTTACCTCGCCGCGCTCGATGGCGTGCCTGAAGGCGACGACGGCGTCATCGATTTGCCGCTCGCCAAATTCTCCACCGCCGGCACCGGCTGGCGGATGGTGCCCGATGAGGCCGGCAAGCACGCCCGGACCCGCTGGCGCAAGCTCGCAGAAAAGGACGGCCAGAGCCTGGTCGAGTTCACCCCCTTGACCGGGCGCACGCATCAGATCCGCGTCCACGCCGCGCGCGGACTGGGCGCGGCGGTGATCGGCGACCCTGTCTATGGCGGCGGCGAGGGGCCCGCTTCGACTGGCTCAGGACAGGCGATGCTGCTCCACGCCTGGCGGCTAGTGGTGCCGCGCCAGGGCAAGCCGGCGATCGACGTCACCGCCACCGTGCCCGACAGCTTCGGCCTGTGGCTGGACTTCCTCGATGTTGCCTGACGACATTCCCGAGGAGGCGCTAAGCGAGAAGTTCCTCGCCGCCACTGGTCCGGGCGGGCAGAACGTCAACAAGGTGGCGAGTGCCTGCCAGTTGCGGGTCGACGTCTTCAAGCTCGGCCTGGCGCCGCACGTTTACCAGCGGCTGAAGCAACTCGCCGGCAGCCGCATGACCTCGGGCGGCGAATTGGTCATCACCGCCCGCCGCTACCGCACCCAGGAAGGCAATCGCGCGGACGCCCGGGCGAGGCTGGCGGAAATGCTCGGCCAGGCCCATATGGTCCAGGCCAAGCGGCGGCCGACGCGGCCGGGCAAGGCGGCCAAGGCGCGCCGCGTCGACGCCAAGAAGCAGCGTGGCGCCGTCAAGCAGGGCCGCGGGAAGGTGGATTTCGACTGATGTATGACTTCAAGATCGAGGCCGCGGACAAGCCGACGCTGTATCGCGACCTGGCCCTTGCGCTCGAGGCTCTGATCGGCGTCGAAACCGATCCCGTCGCCAACATGGCCAATGCCGCCGGACTGATCTGGGAGAGCCTGCCCGACCTCAATTGGGCCGGCTTCTACCGCAATGTCGGCGGCGAGCTGGTGCTCGGGCCGTTCCAAGGTCGGCCGGCCTGCATCCGCATCCCCTTCGGCACCGGCGTCTGCGGGGTCGCCGCCGAAACCCGCCAGGTCCAGCGCGTCGCCGACGTCAACGCCTTCCCCGGCCACATCGCCTGCGACAGCGCCTCGCGCAGCGAGATCGTCCTACCGCTAGTGCGAGACGGCGAGCTATTGGGCGTCCTGGACATTGACAGTCCCGAGCCCGGCCGGTTCGACGAAGAGGATGAGGCGGGATTGCGGCCGATTGCCGAAATCCTCTCGCGCGCGCTCTAGCTCAACTGCTCGATCCGCTCCGCGCTCAGCGAGCCGGGGATGAGCATCAGCGGGCAGGGCAGCTTGCCGGCATCGGCACCCGTCAGGTTACTCACCAAAGGCCCCGGATTGCCCGCCGGCGCCGCCCCCAGCACCAAGGCGGCGATGTCGTCGCGGGTACCGATCAGGGTGCGCACCACCTGCACCGGCTCGCCCGAGCGGACGATAATGTTGGGCTGGATGCCGGCGGCGTCCATGATCTCGCCGACCGACGCCGCGACGCTGGCCTCGATGCGCAGCCTCTGCTCTTCCTCGATCGCCGCCTGGACTCCGCCCCACTGAACGAAGTCCTGCGGCTCGACGATCGCCAACACCTCGACCCCGCCGCCGGTCTTGGCGGCGCGGCGGGCGGCGAAATGGAGCGCCGTGCGCGCCTCGGCGCTGTCGTCGATGACGACCAGATAGGTGCGCGTTGGTGAGGCTTCCCCGTCCACGGCAAGAGTGCTGCGCCAAAGCTTTTGCCTTGGCAAGCGGGGCGGCGTTCGGGGCAGCCGACCCTTGACCCTGCTGGCCGCATGGAGTTTGGCTCGCGGCGCATCATTCCAAGCGAAAGAGTCCCATGCCCATCGAGCTCAAGATGCCCGCTTTGTCCCCGACCATGGAGGAAGGGACTTTGGCCAAGTGGCTGGTCAAGGAAGGCGACACGGTGGCGTCGGGCGACATCCTCGCCGAGATCGAGACCGACAAGGCGACCATGGAGTTCGAGGCGGTCGACGAAGGCAAGGTGGCGAAGATCCTGGTTCCGGAGGGCACCGACGGGGTGAAAGTCGGCACCCCGATCGCGCTGATCGCGGGAGAAGGCGAGGAGGTCAGTGCCGCTTCTGCTAAAAGCCCCTCTCCCCTTGTGGGAGAGGGAGGAGCGGCGAAAGCCGCGCAGGGTGAGGGGTCGAAACAAAAGACTCCTGCTCCATCACCCGCGCCGCCGGCCAAGGGCGGAGGAGAGACACCAGCCGCGCCGTCGCAGACCGCAGCCCCTCACCCCGCTCCGGCTGCGCCGGAGTCGCCAGCGGCCGGGTCGGGTGCTCCCTCAAGGAGAGAGGGACAGGAGAGAATCAAGGCCTCGCCGTTGGCTCGCCGCCTCGCCGAAGCCCAGGGCATCGATTTGGCCAGCCTCAAGGGCAGCGGTCCGGGCGGGCGCATCGTCCGCGCTGACCTCGGCGAGGCCGCCGGCGGCGCCATGGCCGCGCCCAAGCCCGTCGCGGCATCGGCGCCGGCACCCGTCGAGCCGGGCGACATCCCGCATGAAGCCATCAAGCTGAGCAACATGCGCAAGACCATCGCCCGTCGCCTGACCGAAGCGAAGCAGACGATCCCGCATTATTATCTGACGGTCGACATCCAGCTCGATGCGCTGCTCAAGCTCCGCTCGGAGATCAACAAGAGCCTGGAAAATCGCGGCATCAAGCTGTCGGTCAACGATTTGCTGATCAAGGCGCTGGCGATGGCGCTGATCGAGGTGCCCGAAGCCAATGTCAGCTTCGCCGGCGACCAGATTCTGAAATACAGCCGCGCCGACATTTCGGTGGCCGTGGCGATCCCCGACGGCCTGATCACCCCGATCATCGTCGGCGCCAACGAGAAATCGCTGTCGAAAATCTCCGCCGAGATGACCGACCTCGCTGGCCGCGCCAAGGAAGGCAAGCTTGCGCCCAACGAGTATCAGGGGGGCACCGCCAGCATCTCCAACCTCGGCATGTTCGGGACCAAGCAGTTCGACGCGGTGATCAACCCACCGCAAGGCATGATCATGGCGGTCGGCGCCGGCGAGAAGCGGCCCTATGTCGTCAACGACAGCCTGCAGATTGCCACCGTCATGAGCGCCACCGGCAGCTTCGACCACCGCGCCATCGACGGCGCCGACGGCGCCCGGCTGATGAAGGCGTTCAAGGAATTGTGCGAGAAGCCGCTGGGGTTGGTGGCCTGAGATGAAGTGGCTAACGGCCCTGGCAATCGGCGCCATCCTCGGCTTCGCTTTGCCTTTGTTCTTTGGCGGCCAGAACGGCGTCTGGATGCATAGCTTCGCTGCCTGGGGCACGGTCCGCCCGCTCGAAGGCTCGCCCGGCCTATTGTTCTCCATTCCCTTGTGGCTGCTGTCGGCGATCGCCATGCGGCTGTTTTTCAACTGGCACCGGAACTGAGCGCGCGACATTGCCCGAGCGCACGCCAATCATTCGCGTCACCGCCATGCCGTCGGACACCAACCCCTATGGCGGTGTGTTCGGCGGCTGGCTGATGGGGCAGATGGGCCTCGCCTGCGGCTCCTTCGCCTCGCGCTTTTCGGGCGGCAAGGCGATCCTGGTGGCGGCGGACGCGGTTCGGTTCCCCGGCGCCATGGCGGTCGGCGACGAATTGAGCGTCTATGTCGAGCTGTTGAAGCAAGGGCGGACGTCGTTGCGGCTGAAAGCCGAGGCGATCGCCAGGGAGCGCGACGGGGAGGTGGAGAAGACCGTGGCGGAGGGGGAGTTCACCTTCGTGGCGCTGGATGCGCAGGACAAGCCGCGGGAGATTGGCGCGTGAGTCCCTCTCCCCTGGCGGGAGAGGGACAGCTTTCGCGCAGCGAAAGCAGGGAGAGGGGGCGCCGTAAAGCGAAGCTGCGCAACTTCGCCAAGGCGATGCGCTCGGAACCCACCGAAGCCGAGCATCGCATGTGGCAGTTACTCCGTGCGCATCGATTTGCCGAATTTAAGTTCAAGCGGCAGGAGCCGCTGGACTTCTACATCGTCGACTTCATCTGTTTCGCCGCTCGGCTGATCATCGAGCTCGATGGCGGTCAACACGCCGAAAGCACAAGAGACGAACGTCGCGATGAATATCTGCGGGCTCAGAACTTTCGTATTATCCGCATCTGGAACAATGACCTTTTCACGAATGAGGAGGGTGTGGCCGAGCTGATCTTGTTAGCTCTTCACTCGCCCCCTCTCCCCAACCCCTCTCCCGCGAGGGGAGAGGGGCTTAGGAGCGACCATGCCTGACACCTACGACCTCATCATCCTCGGTTCCGGGCCCGGCGGCTATGTCGCGGCCATCCGCGCGGCGCAGCTTGGGCTCAAGACCGCCATCGTCGAGCGTGAGAACCTGGGCGGGATTTGCCTCAACTGGGGGTGCATCCCGACCAAGGCGCTGCTGCGCTCGGGCGAGATGCTGCA
>DAIPLM010000008.1:5109-16733 GCA_036769205.1 Sphingomicrobium sp. | reverse complement strand
CCCCTGACCTCTGCAGTGCGATTGCAGCGCTCTCCCATCTGAGCTACAGCCCCGCACCCGGCGAGGCGCCCAGATAGCCGCGCTGCCGTCCCCTTGCAATCACTCCGTTTTCGGCCTTGCTCGCCTGGCGCGATCGCCGCCTCCGTTCGTCTTGCCGGCCGGAACGCGCACCCCCTCCGTTCGTTGATTCTCCAGGCCGTGGGCGAGTGGTGCCCGCGGTGTTCCTTGGAGGGAATATCAATGGCTTATGACCGATATGACTCGCGCCGGGATTGGCGCGAAACGCGCCCACGCTGGCGCGATGAAGACCGTGAGCGGGGCTTTTCCGGCCGCGGCCCGGAGCGCTTTTCCGACGGCGACGAACGCGGCTGGTTCGAGCGCGCCGGCGACGAAATCGCCAGCTGGTTCGGCGACGAGGAAGCCGAGCGCCGGCGGCGGCGCGAGCAGCCCGAGCGTGGCCAGGACGACCGCGGCGGCCATTTGCGCAACGAGAATGACGTCGAGCGCTATTACCGCGAGCGTCAGCGCGATCCGCGCCGCGAGCGCGCCTTCATGAGCGACGAGGATTTCGGCCGCTACGAGCGTAGCCCCCGCTGGCGCGACGAAGGCTATCGCCGGCCCTACACCGGCCGCTCGGCCGGCCGCCAGGACTTCGGGCCCGACCGCGGCGACCGCCAGCCCTATCGGCCGCTGACCGGCGATTACGGCCGCGGCTTCGACGAGCGCATGGAGCGCGGCGGTTCCTTTTACGGGGTCGGCGCCAACCACGATCGCCATTACGGCGAGTGGCGGCAGCGGCAGCTGGACGAGCTCGACCGCGACTATGGCGACTATGCCCGCGAGAACCGGTCGCGGTTCGAGGACGACTTCACCAGCTGGCGCGAGCAACGGCAAAGCAAGCGCCAGATGCTGCGCGAAGTCCGCGAGCATATGGAGGTGGTCGGCAGCGACGGCGAGCATGTCGGAACGGTCGACCGCGCCGCCGGCGACCGGCTGATCCTGACCAAGAGCGATCCCGAGAGCGGCGGCAGCCATCATTCACTGATGTGCACGGCGATCGACCGGGTCGAGGGCGACAAGGTGGTCCTCGGCATGAGCGCGGCGGACGCCAAGCAGCGCTGGCGCGACGACAGCCGCGAGCGCGCCTTGTTCGAGCGCGAGGACCAGGGCGAAGCCGGCCCGGGCATCCTCAACCGTAGCTTCTCCGGCACGTACTAGACTGCCCCCGGCGAGAAAGGCCCGGTCGCGACGATGCGGCCGGGCTTTTTCTTTGCCTCGGCCGAGCCTATCGGCGGGCGGAAGCAACGGAGAAACACATGGCCCGCGCCTGGCATCTGATGAGCCGCCCGCAAGGGCTTCCCACACCGGACAATTTCGCACTCAAGGAGGTCGAGCTGCCGGCGATGGCGCCCGGCATGGTCCGCGTCCGCAACCATTGGCTGTCGGTCGACCCCTACATGCGCGGGCGGATGAACGACGTGAAGAGCTACGTGCCGCCGTTCGCGCTCGATGCGCCGATGTCGGGTGGCGCGGTCGGCGAAGTGGTCGAGAGTGAAGATCCCGGCCTGGCCGTCGGCGACTTGGTCCTGCATATGAGCGGTTGGCGCGACGAAACGGTCGAGCCGGCGGCCAACTTCAACAAGCTGCCGGCGATTCCCGGTGTCGAGCCGCAAGCCTTCCTCGGCAATCTGGGGCTGACCGGCGGCACCGCTTATTTCGGACTGCTCGAAGCCGCCGAGGCCAAGGCCGGCGACATTGTCTTCGTCTCGGCCGCGGCCGGCGCCGTCGGCTCGGCGGTGGTGCAGATCGCCAAGGCCAAGGGCATGACCGTCATCGGCTCGGCCGGCGGCGCCGAGAAGTGCGACTTCGTGAAATCCCTCGGCGCCGACGCGGTCGTCGATTACAAGGCTCAGCCGATCCTCAAGGGGCTGGCCGCCGCCGCGCCGGACGGCATCGACGTCTATTTCGACAATGTCGGCGGCGACCATTTGGACGCCGCCTTCGCGCTCGCCCGCATGCGTTCGCGCTTCGCCATTTGCGGCATGATCGAGGGCTATAACGCCGCCGCGCCGATGTGCTTCAAGTTCATCATGCGGGTGATCGCCATGCGCATCCGCGTCCAGGGCTTCATCTACACCGATTACATGGGCCGGATGGGCGAGTTTTTCGCCGACATGGGCGCGCTGGTGGCGAGCGGCCAGGTCAAGTCGCGCGACACCGTGGTCGAGGGGCTGGAGGCGATGCCCGACGCTTTCCTCGGCCTGTTTTCCGGCGCCAACACCGGCAAGATGCTCGTGAAGCTATAATTTCAACGCGCGTAGTTGCACTGCGCCGGATCGCCGCTCTGCATGCCGCGGCGCAGCGCTTCCATCCGCTGGGCCGAACTGCCGTGGGTGAAGCTTTCGGGAACGACCGTCCCCTGCGCCTGGCGCTGCAGCGTGTCGTCGCCGATCGCCTCGGCGGCGCGCATGCCTTCTTCCATGTCGCCGGCCTCGAGGATCGAGCCCTGCGTGTCGCGGGCATTGGCGGCCCAGACGCCGGCGTAGCAATCGGCCTGCAGCTCGACGCCGACCTGGATGGCATTGCCCTGGGCGGTGCCGACGCTCTGCTGCGCCTGCTGGGCCTTGTCGAGCGTGCCTTCCAAATTCTGGATATGGTGGCCGACCTCATGGGCGATGACATAAGCGATCGGGAAATCGCCGGGCGCCTGGAAGCGGCGGGCGAGCTCGTTGAAGAAGTCCGGGTCGACATAGATGTTGGTGTCGTTGGGGCAATAGAAAGGCCCCATCGCCGCCTGGCCCATGCCGCATTCGGTCCGGGTGCCGCCGCTGTAGGCGACCAATTTGGTCGGCGTGTAGCGCTGGCCCGCCTTGGCGAAAATCTCGCCCCAGACTTCCTCGGTCGAGCCGAGGATGCGGACCAAAGTCGTGCGGACGTTGGGATCGAGGGTCGATTGCCCGGCCGGCGCGGTCGTCGTCGGCTGGCCGCCGGTCAAGAGACCGCCGCTGCCGCCGCCAAAGCTCTGCAAGACGCAATAGCCGAGCAGCAACACCGCCACCCCGATCAAGCCGAAGCGGCTGGCGACCAAGGGCAACAGGCAGCCGAGCATGTTGCCGCCACCGCCACCGCCAAAGCCGAAGCCGCCGCTTTGGCCGGTCCGATCCTCGAAATTGCCGCTTTCCGGTTCGCCGCCGAGCCGCACCATGCAAATTCTCCCTCGCCGCGTCCAATGCTTCGCGACCCGTAACGGTTGCAATTGAAACGCGCGACAGGGAAAGCGGCCTCACCCATCCACAGGAGTGATCATGAGTCTCACCGGCAAAGTCGCCCTCGTCACCGGCTCGACCTCGGGCATCGGCCTCGCCATCGCCCGCGCCTTCGCCGCGGCCGGGGCCAAGGTGATGCTGAACGGCTTCGGCGACGCGGGCGAAATCGAGCGCCTGAAGGCCGAACTG
Organism: Sphingomicrobium sp.; assembly: GCA_036769205.1. Lineage (GTDB taxonomy): Bacteria > Pseudomonadota > Alphaproteobacteria > Sphingomonadales > Sphingomonadaceae > Sphingomicrobium. The sequence goes on along the minus strand of DAIPLM010000008.1, from coordinate 13,278 downwards.
GGGGCGGCGCACGACGGCGCCGACTTGAGCGACCCGGCGGCCATCGAGCGGATGCTGGCGCACTGCACGGAGGCGCTCGGCTCGCCCGATATCCTCGTCAACAATGCCGGCATCCAGCATGTCGCGCCGGTCGACCAGTTCCCGCCCGCCAAATGGGACGCGATCCTGGCGATCAATTTGTCGGCGGTGTTCCACACAACGCGGCTGGCGCTGCCGGGGATGCGCGCCAAGGGCTGGGGCCGGATCGTCAACACCGCCAGCGCCCACAGCCTGGTCGCTTCGCCCAACAAGTCCGCTTATGTCGCCGCCAAGCATGGCGTCGCCGGCTTCACCAAGACGGTGGCGCTGGAGGCGGCGAAGGACAATGTCACCGCCAATTGCATCTCGCCCGGCTATGTCTGGACGACTTTGGTCGAGAACCAGATTCCGGACACGATGAGAGCCCGGGGGCTCACGCGCGAACAAGTCATGCAGGACGTCCTGCTCGCCGCGCAGCCGACTAAGCGGTTCGTGACGCCCGAGGAAGTCGCCAGCCTGGCGCTCTATCTCTGCTCCGACGGGGCCGCGTCGATTACCGGCGCCAATCTATCGATGGACGGGGGTTGGACGGCGCAATAGGCTGACACGCGATGATCCGCGCTCTCGCTGTATTTGCCTGCCTTGCCCTCGCGGCTTGCGCGCCCAAGCCGATTGTCTCGACCGCGTCGACCGACTGGCGCGCCGCCGCGACCGGTCATGACCGCGAGCGGCTGCGCGACTGGCGGGCGACGTTCGTCGCGGCCTTGGCGCAAGCACGCGCCTCGGGTCACGCCGCCGCGATCGACGCCGAAGGCGTGCTGCTCCAGCCCGATGCCGCGCTTGGCGGCGGACCGATCCCCAACGGCGCTTATCGCTGCCGGGTGATCAAGCTCGGCGCCAAGTCCCCGGGCATGCTCGATTACATCGCCTATCCGGCCTTCGCCTGCCGTGTCGGGAACGAAGGCCACGTTCAGGGTTTCGCCAAGCTTTCCGGATCGCAGCGGCCGGTCGGACTGATCTTCCCCGGCGACGCCTTGCGCCAGGTGTTCCTCGGGACTTTGGTGCTCGGCGACGAAGCGCGGGCGATGCAATATGGCAACGACCCCGACCGCGACCTCGCCGCCTTCGTCGAGCGCATCGGCCCGGCGCGCTGGCGGATGGTGCTCCCGCGTCCCGCTTTCGAATCGACGCTCGATGTGATTGAACTCGTGCCCGCCAGTTAAGGACCGCCGATGACCCGCCGCCTGTTACTCGCCGCCGCCGCCGGATCCCTGCTCGCTTCGCCGGCCTCGGCGGGGGCGCTGACCGACGCTATCCGCGGCGACATGCCGCAGTTGATGACGCTCTACCGGGACCTGCATACCAACCCCGAATTGTCGATGCAGGAAGTGCGCACGCCGGCCAAGCTCGCCGCCGAGGCGCGCAAGCTCGGCTTCACCGTCACCGAGAAGGTCGGCAAGACCGGTGTCGTCGCGGTGATGAAGAATGGCCCTGGGCCGGTGCTGCTGATCCGCGCCGACATGGACGGCCTGCCAGTGGTCGAGCAGACCGGCCTGCCGTTCGCCTCCAAGGTCCGCGCCGTCGCCCGCTCCGGCGTCGAAACCGGGGTCATGCACGCCTGCGGCCATGACACCCACATGACCAGCTGGCTCGGCACCGCGCGGCGGCTGGCGGCGATGAAGGACCAATGGTCGGGCACTTTGGTGATGATCCTGCAGCCCGGCGAGGAGACCGGCGAGGGCGCCAAGGCGATGCTCGACGACGGCCTGTTCACCCGCTTTCCCAAGCCCGACCATGTCCTCGCCTTCCATGACGCGGCGGCGATCCCCGCCGGGGTCATCGGCGTCACGCCAGGCTATGCGCTGGCCAATGTCGACAGCGTCGATATCACCGTCCGCGGCGTCGGCGGCCACGGCGCCTATCCGCAGACGACCAAGGACCCGATCGTCCTTGCCAGCCGCATCGTCACCACGCTGCAGACCCTGGTCAGCCGCGAGAACGATCCGGCCAACCCGGCCGTCGTCACCGTCGGCAGCTTCCAGGCCGGCGCCAAGCACAACATCATTTCCGACGAGGCGAAGCTGCAATTGACGGTGCGCAGCTACAAGCCGGAAGTGCGCAAGCTGCTATTGGAAGGCATCCGCCGCATCGCCCGCGGCGAGGCGATCGCCGCTGGCGTCCCCGAGGACAAGATGCCGATCGTCACCACCCGTGAGGGCGAATATACGCCGGCGACGTTCAACACCGAGGCCTTTAGCAACCGCGCCTTGGCCCTGTTCACCCAGAACTTCGGCGCCGACCGGGTGATGAAGACGCCGGCGGTCATGGGCGGCGAGGATTTCGGCCGCTTCTGGCTCGCCGACAATAACATTCAAAGCCTGATCTTCTGGGTCGGGGGCACCCCGCTTAAGGATTACCAGGCGGCGGGCGGCGACGCGTCGAAGCTGCCGTCGCTGCACAGCCCGTTCTGGGCGCCGGAGGCCGACACGGTGATCGCCACCGCGACCGAGGCGCTGACCCTGGCCGCGCTCGACGTGCTGAAGAAGGGCTGAGCGCCTAGCGCGAAGCTTCGTCGAGCCGCTCGATCTGGCCGGCGTTCAATTCCAGCGTCATCGCGGCGATCAGCTCGTTGACCTGCTCGAGGCTGGTGGCGCTGGCGATCGGGGCGGTGATGGTCGGCTGCGCCATCGTCCAGGCGAGCGCGACGCTGGCGAGCGCGGCGCCGGTTTCCGCCGCGACCTCGTCGAGCGCCGCCAATACCGTCGGGCCCTTGCCCTCCAGATAGTCGACGTTGCGCATCCCGCGCACGCTTTTGCCGAGGTCGTCCTTGCTGCGATACTTGCCGGACAGATAGCCGTTAGCGAGCGAATAGAAGGGAAACACTGCCAGGCCCTCCTTGACCGCGACCTCGCGGAGCGCCGCCTCATATTTCGGCCGCTCGAGCAAATTGTACCAGGTCTGGAAGGCGCTGACCGCCGGGAAGCCGTCGACGCGGGCGATGATGCAGGCCTCGGCGAGCCGGTCGGGTTCGAAGTTCGACAATCCGATGGCGCGGATCTTGCCGGCCTTGGCCTGGTCGTCGAACGCCTTGAGGCTCTCCGCCAGCGGCACCTTCTGGTTGTCCCGGTGCTGGTAATAGATATCGATGGTGTCGATGCCGAGCCGCTGCAGCGAGGCGTCGCAGGCGCGGGCGATGACCACGGGATCGAGCGCCGCGACATATTCGCCATCGACCATCTCGCCGTCGAGGAAACCGACCTTGGTGGCGATGACGATTTTGTCGCGCTTGGCGGGATCGCGCTTCAGCCAGCGGCCGATCATCTTCTCGCTTTCGCCGCCTTTGTGGCCCGGCACCCAGGCCGAATAGACGTCGGCGGTGTCGATCATCGTCCCGCCGGCATCGACGAACGCGTCGAGGATGCGAAAGCTGGCGGCTTCGTCGGCGGTCCAGCCGAAGACATTGCCGCCCAGCGCCAAGGGCGCGACTTTCAATCCGCTGTTGCCGACCGCGCGTTTCTCAATCTCTGCCATTGGCCCCTTCTAGCGCCTCGTTCAGTGTTTGTTTGTAAATTTATCCGACACTCACGTCATGTCGGCCGATTTGACACTGACGAGCTTCTGGAGCCACGCCATCGCGGCGTCGCTGTTCCTGTCGCTGATCCTGTGGCGGCTGCACATCGGCGTCCGCCACCCGGCGCAGCGGCTGATGCTGGCCGGCTTCGCGTTGACCGCCTGCTGGGCCTGGTTGTCGGCGATCATGCCGTCGAGCCAATTGCCATTGTTCGCCGAGACCATGCGCAACCTCGTCTGGGTCGGCGTCCTCTACAGTTTGTCGAGCGGCGGCGAAGGCGAGCGCCAGCACGGCGTCCGCTGGGTCTATACCGCGGTCGCCGCCGTCCTCGGCCTGCAATTGGTGGTCGACCTGCTGCCGATCATGCTCGGCGCCGAGGCGGCGGGGACGACCGTCACCGCCACCGCCTCGATCCTCCGGATCACGGCGGCGGCCGGCAGCCTGGTGCTGGTCCATAACCTCTACGGTCAGGCGGCGCCGGTCAGCCGGGCGGCGATTGGCACGGCGATGCTCGCCTTGGTCGTGACCTGGGGCTACGACCTCAACCTCTACACGCTTTATTATCTCGACCCGGCGGCGGCGCGCGGTCTGATCGACTGGCGCGGTGCAGTGATCGCGCTGACCGCGCCTTTGTTCGCGGTCGGCGCCGGCCAGCAGGACGGCTGGAGGATGCGGTTGTCGCGCGCCGCCACCTTCCAGTCCTTGTCGCTGCTCGCCATCTGCGGCTATTTCGCGGTGATGACCATCCTGGCGACCGCGCTTCGCGGCACCGGCTGGGATTGGTCGCGGGCGCTGTTGATCGTCGTGCTGTCGGCGATGACGCTGGCGGCGATGATCCTGCTGCCGTCGGCCAAGGCGCGCAGCTGGGCCAAGGTCAAGCTCGCCAAGCATCTGTTCGAGCATCGCTACGACTATCGCAGCGAATGGCTGCGCTTCGCCGCCACCGTCGGCCGCAGCGGCCCCGACGCGCCGCCGCTCGGCGAGCGGCTGGTCAAGGCCTTCGCCGACATCGTCGATGCCCCCGGCGGGCTGCTGCTGGTCGCCGACGACAATGGCGGCATTGCCGAAGGCGCCGACTGGAATTGGCAGGGCCGGCCGTTCGCTCCCGACCCGAGCGACGGCGAGCGCTGGCGCGAGCTCGAGGGGAAGCCGCTGATCCTCGACATTGACGCGCTTCGCCGTGGCTCGCGGCATGGCGGCTCGGGGCTGCCGCTGCCCGAATGGCTGGCCCGCGACGAGACCGCCTGGGCGGGCGTCCCTTTGGTCCATAACGAGCGGCTCGTCGGCCTCGTCCTGCTGGCGGCGCCGAGCTATCGCCGGGCGCTCGATTGGGAGGATTTCGACCTGCTCGGGACTGCCGGGCGGCAGGCCGCGAGCAGCCTCGCCGAAGCCCACGGCCAGCAGGCGCTGGGTCAGGCGCAACGATTCGACGAGTTCAACCGCCGCTTCGCCTTCATCCTCCACGACATCAAGAATTTGGTCAGCCAATTGTCGCTGGTCGCGCGCAACGCCCAGCGCCATGCCGACAATCCCGAGTTCCGGGCCGACATGGTGGCGACGCTGCAAAGCTCGGTCGGCAAGATGAACGATTTGCTCGCGCGGCTGGCGCCGCAGGCCGGTTCGCGGCCGCTCAATCCCGAGCCGCAGCCGCTGACCCCGATCCTCGAGGCGGCGATCGCCGCCGGCCATCGCGGCGGCGACGTGCGGCTGCGGGGCAACCAGTCGCTATGGGCGGTGGCCGATGCGGCGGCGCTGGAGCAAGCGGTGACGCATCTGCTCCATAATGCGCTCGACGCCAGCGCCCCCGGCCAGCCAGTGATGATCGACATGCTCGCCGATGGGCCCGAGGTGGCGATCGCCGTCATCGACAGCTGCAAGGGGATGAGCGCCGAGTTCATCCGCAACCAATTGTTCCAGCCCTTCGCCTCGACCAAGGACAATGGCTTCGGCGTTGGCGCCTTCGAGGCCCGCGCCTTGGTCGCCGCCATGGGCGGGCGCCTGACCGTCCAGAGCCGCCCCGGCAAGGGCAGCCGCTTCACCATCCGCCTGCCGGCGCCAATGCCGGTCGCACTACCGAAACGGAAACGCGCATGACCGACCCCAACAACCTACCCGTTCTGCTAGTGGTCGAGGACGACGAGGGCCTCCAGCGCCAATTGAAGTGGGCCTATGACGGCTATCGAGTCGTCGCCGCCACCGACCGAGTACAGGCGATCGAGATGCTGCGGCTGCACGAGCCGGCGGTGGTCACTCTGGATCTCGGCCTGCCGCCCGACCCCGACGGCACCAGCGAAGGCTTCGCCACATTGAGCGAAATCCTCGCCCTCAAGCCCGATACAAAGGTCATCGTCGCCTCGGGCCACGGGGCCCGCGAGAGCGCGCTCAAGGCCATCTCCCTGGGCGCCTATGATTTCTACAAGAAGCCGGTCGACATCGACGAGCTCGGCCTGATCGTCGCCCGCGCCTTCCATTTGCACGGCATCGAGGACGAAAACCGGCGGCTGGAAGCGGAAGGCACGCCAGGCGGCGCGGTGCTCGGCTCGATCATCAGCGCCGCTCCGGAAATGCTGAAAGTCGCCCGCACCGTCGAGCGGGTCGCCAGCGCCGACGTCTCGGTCATGCTGCTCGGCGCCAGCGGCACCGGCAAGGAATTGCTCGCCCGCGCCGTCCACGAGCGGGGGTCGCGGGCGAAAGGCGCCTTCATCGCCATCAATTGCGCCGCCATCCCCGAGAACCTGCTCGAAGCCGAATTGTTCGGCTATGAGCGCGGCGCCTTCACTGGCGCCGTCAAGACCACGCCCGGCAAGATCGAGCTTGCCGAAGGCGGCACCTTGTTCCTCGACGAGGTCGGTGACATCCCGCTGGCGCTGCAGGTCAAGCTGCTGCGCTTCCTCCAGGAACGGGTGATCGAGCGCATTGGCGGCCGGGCGACGATCGCCGTCGACACCCGCATCGTCTGCGCCACCCACCAGGATTTGCAGGCGATGATCGCCGATGGCCGCTTCCGCGAGGACTTGTATTACCGACTGGCCGAGATCGTCGTGAAGATCCCGAGCCTCGCCGAGCGATCGGGCGACGCCGTGCTGCTGGCGCGCCATTTCGTCACCCGCTTCGCGCGCGAGATGAACCCCAAGGTCCAGGGGCTCGCCGCCGACGCACTCGACGCGGTCGACGCTTATGCCTGGCCGGGCAACGTCCGCGAGCTGGAGAACCGGCTGAAGCGGGCGGTGATCATGGCCGATGGCAAACTGGTCGGCGCCGCCGATCTGGACCTTGGCCATGCCGAGCCGACCGGCGACGCGCCGGTGCCAATCAACCTGCGCGCCGCCCGCGAAGTCGCCGACCGCCGCGCCATCCGCCAGGCGCTGGCACGGACCGACAACAACATCTCGGGCGCCGCCAAATTGCTCGGCATCAGCCGGCCGACGCTCTATGATTTGCTCAAGCAATATCATCTGCAAGCGTAGGGTTTCGGTCGACAGACGCCCTTGCCGGATGAGTCCTGCGCCTTAGTCTGCCCCGCGACTCACCGGGGAGACTCACATGGACCGCCGCTTATTCCTTTCCGCCGGCAGCGCCGCGGCGCTGTTGCCGATCCTGTCCGCCTGCGCGCCCAAGCCAGTGGCCGCGCTGATCGCGCCGCCCGCCGCGCCGCCGCCGGTCCCGGCGGTGGTCGCCGGTTCGGGCGACGCCGCGCTGGGCAGCCTGTTCGACAAGATCTTCCTGCAGACGATGAAGGATTCGCCCGGCTTCGCGACCTCGCTTGGGATTGACACCGGCGCGCTGGCGCCGCTGCGCTCGACGTTCGACGCCAAGCCCTATGACCAGGCCCGGCGCGAGAGCCTGGCCCACGACCAGGCGTCGCTGGCGGCGCTGGCGGCGATCGATCCGGCCAGCCTGTCGCCCGCCGCCGCGCTCAACCGCGAGATCGTCATTTACGGGCTGGAGCAGAATCTGGTCGCTTATCCCAAATTCGGGATCGGCAGTGTCCAGAACCCCTATGACATCACCCAGCAGGACGGCAATTATTTCGGTATTCCCGATTTCCTGAACAGCACGCATCCGGTCGAGAACGCCGCCGACGCCGAGGCCTATCTGTCGCGCCTGTCGGAATTCGCCAGGCTTCTCGATTATGAGACCGAGGACCAGAGGGCGCAGGCGGCGCGCGGCTATCTCGCCCCTGGCTGGTCGCTCGACCTGGCGCTCGGCCAGATCGCCAAGCTGCGCAACCAGCCGGCGGCCGGCAACGGCCTCGTCACCTCGCTCGCCGGCCGCGCCAAGGCCAAGGGCATCGCCGGCGACTGGGCGGCGCGGGCGGCGCGGATCGTCGAGACCGAAGTCTATCCGGCGATCGACCGCCAGGTCGCGGCCCTCAAGGCACTGCGCCCGACGACGCTGCCCGGCGACGGCGCCACCCGCCTGCCCAACGGCCAGGCGCTCTATGCCGCTGCGCTGGCCGAGGCGACGACAACCAACATGACCCCCGAGGAAGTTCATCAGCTCGGCCTGTCGCAGGTCGCGGAATATACCGGGCTGCTCGACGGGCTGTTGAAGCAGGCCGGCTTCACCAAGGGGACTGT
>DAIPLM010000008.1:2328-5009 GCA_036769205.1 Sphingomicrobium sp. | reverse complement strand
CGGCCGGCCATCTACTGGATCAACCTCAAGTCGACCCACGACTGGCCGAAATATTCCTTGCCCTCGCTGACCTATCACGAAGGCGTCCCCGGCCACCATTTGCAGATCAGTCTGGCACAGACATCCAAAGACATTCCGATGCTGCGCAAGATCAGCTTCTACAACAGCTATATCGAGGGCTGGGCGCTCTATTCCGAACAGCTGGCGGACGAGATCGGCGGTTACAACGGCATCGAGAAAGCCGGCTATCTGCAAAGCTTCCTGTTCCGCTCGGCGCGGCTGGTGGTCGACACCGGCCTCAACGCCAAGGGCTGGAGCCGCGAGCGCGCCGTCGACTACATGACCGCGACCACCGGCTTCCCGCGCTCGCGGGTCCAGCGCGAGGTCGAGCGCTATTGCTGCTCGATCGGCCAGGCCTGCAGCTACAAGGTCGGCCATTTGGCCTGGCTCCGCGCCCGCGACAGCGCCCGCCAGATTCTCGGCGACCGGTTCGACATCAAGGATTTCCACGAGGTGCTGAAGGACGGCGCCATGCCGTTGACCATCCTCCAGCGCCGGGTCGAACAGCGCGCCCACGCCAAACTCGCATAAGAAGGACATTCACCGATGGACCGCCGTCAGTTCCTGACCACCTCTTCGCTTGCCGCCGCCGTTTCGCTGGTTCCCGCCGCGGCTAAGGCAGCCGCCCAGGCGGCTGCACCGGCGGCATCCGGCGACGCCCAGCTCAATGCCATCTTCGAGGAAATCTTCCAGGACCGGGTCAGGCGCAATCCCGGGCTGGCGTCGTCCTTGGGCCTCGACAAGGGCGCCAACGCCCATCTGAAGTCGGAGCTCGACGTCCGTCCGGCGGCGCAGGCCCGCAAGGAAGATTTGGCACTCGCCAAACGCGACCTCGCTCGGGTCAAGTCAGTGCCGCCGGCCAGCCTGTCCGACGCCGGCAGGCTGAACCGCGACGTCATCGTCTATCAGTTCGAAACCGGCATGATCCCGGCCGAGCGCTTCAATATCGACAGCGTCCAGCGGCCCTACCCGATCTTCCAGCAGGGCGGCGCTTACTTCTCGACCCCGGACTTCCTCAATTCCGCCCACACCATCGAAACCACCGCCGATGCCGAGGCCTATCTGTCGCGCCTCGCGCTCGTCGGCAAGGCGCTCGACAATGACAGCGAGGACCAGCGCGCGCAGGCCGCTCGCGGCTTCCTCGCCCCGGCCTGGTCGATCGATTTGACCCTTGCCCAGATGCGCAAGTTGCGGGCGCCGGCGCCGGCCGAGAACACGATGGTCGATTCCATCACCCGCCGCACCCGCGAGAAGGGGATCGCCGGCGACTGGCAGGCGCGCGCGGCCAAGATCGTCGCCGCCAGCATCTATCCCGCCCTCGACCGCCAGATCGCCTTGATGGAACGGCTGAAGCCGACCACCAGGCCCGGCGACGGCGCCCAGCGGCTGCCCGACGGCGACGCCATCTACGCCGCCGCCTTGATGCAGGCGACCACGACCAATTTCTCGCCCGAAGAAGTGCACCAGCTCGGGCTCGCCCAGGTGGCGGAGCTGACCGGCCAGCTCGACGCTGTCCTCAAGGCCGCGGGACTTACTGCCGGCACGGTCGGCGAGCGCCTCGACCAGCTCAACCGGTCGCCGGCGCAACTTTACGCCGACAGCGACGCCGGCCGGGCGGAGCTGATCGCCGGGCTCAACCAGGGCGTCAAGGCGATGTATGCCCGCCTGCCGCGCGCCTTCGCCAGCCTGCCGACCCAGCCGCTCGAAATCCGCCGGGTGCCGATCGAAATCCAGGACGGTGCCTCCAACGGCTATTACCGCCGCGCCGCGCTCGACGGCTCGCGGCCGGCGATCTACTTCATCAATTTGAAGGACGTCGGCGACTGGCCGAAATATTCGCTGCCGTCGCTGACCTATCACGAAGGCGTCCCCGGCCACCATTTGCAGATCAGTCTTTCGCAGGAATCGGAGGATATCCCGACCCTGCGCAAGATCGGCGGCTTTTCGGCTTATTCGGAAGGCTGGGCGCTTTACGCCGAGCAATTGTCCGACGAGCTTGGCGGCTATCAGGGCATCGAGAAGGCCGGCTATCTCCAGTCCTTCCTGTTCCGCGCCTCGCGGCTGGTGGTCGACACCGGCCTCCACGCGAAGGGCTGGAGCCGCGAGAAAGCGACCGATTACATGACCGCCACCACCGGTTTCGCCCGGCCCCGGGTGCAGCGCGAGGTCGAGCGTTACTGCACCCAGATCGGCCAGGCCTGCAGCTACAAAATCGGCCACACCGCCTGGGCCCGCGCCCGCGCTTTGGCGCAGGCGGCACTTGGCGACAAGTTCGACCTGAAGCAGTTCCATGAGGTGCTGAAGGACGGCGCCATGCCGCTCGCCATCCTCGAGCAGAGGATCAAGGCACGGACGGCGGCGCGGCTTTAGGCGCCCAACTGCTCGGCCATCTCGGCGACTTCCAGCCAGCGCAGCTCGGCGGCTTCGACGTCGGCGCGATGGCGGGCGATGCGCTCGGTCAGCTCGGCGAATTTCTTGGAATCGCGGGTGAAGAGATCGGGGTCGTGCAGCGCCTGCTCGTCGGCAGCGATGACCGCTTCCAGCCGCTCGATCTCGCCCGGCAACCGGTCGAGGTCGCGCTGGTCCTTGTAGGTGAGCTTCCTGCGATCCTCCCCGGGACG
>DAIPLM010000008.1:0-2228 GCA_036769205.1 Sphingomicrobium sp. | reverse complement strand
ACGACATCGACCTTGCCCGACCCGTCGAGGCCCAAAGTCACCGTCACCGTCCGGTCGAGGAAGTCGCGGTCGTGGCTGACGATGAGCACCGTGCCGTCATAATCGGCGATGACCTCCTGCAGCAGGTCGAGCGTCTCGAGGTCGAGGTCGTTGGTCGGCTCATCGAGGACCAGCAGGTTCGATTCCCGGGCGAACTCGCGCGCCAGCAGGAGCCGCGAGCGCTCGCCGCCGCTCAATGAGCCGATCGGCGCCTCGGTCAGCTCGGGCGAGAACAGGAACTCTTTCAGATAGCCCTTGATGTGCTTCTTGGTGCCCCGCACCTCGATCCAGTCGCCACCCTCGGCGAGCACGTCGCGGACCTTTTTATCCGGCGCCATCAATTTGCGCTGCTGGTCGATGACGATCCCCGACAGGGTCTTGGCCAGCGTCACCGAGCCCTTGTCCGGCTTAAGCTCGCCGGTCAGCAGCCGCAGCAAAGTCGTCTTGCCCGAGCCATTGGCCCCGACCAGGCCGATGCGGTCGCCGCGCTGCACCCGCAGCGAAAAGTCGCGGATGATGGTCCGCTCGTCGAAGCTTTTCCAAACTCCTTCGGCGTCGATCACCGTCTTGGTTTTGGTCTCGTCCCTGGCCAGCGCCAGCTTCGCCGTCCCGGCGGCGCCGAGCATCGCCGCCCGCTGCGCCCGCATGTCGTGCAGCTTGGCGAGCCGGCCCTGGTTGCGGCGGCGACGGGCGGTGACCCCGCGCTCGAGCCAGTGCAATTCGATGGCGAGCTTGGCGTCGAGCTTGTCGGCGGCGCGCGCCTCCTCGGCATAGACGCTCTCGGTCCATGCCTCGAAGCCGCCAAAGCCGATTTCGGCCCGCCGGATCTGGCCACGATCGAGCCACAGGCAGCTTTTGGTCAGCCGGGCCAGGAAGGTGCGGTCGTGACTGATGACGATGAAGGCGCCCTTGAAACGTTTGAGCCAATCCTCGAGCCAGCCGATCGCAGCCAAATCGAGATGGTTGGTCGGCTCGTCGAGCAGCAGCACGTCCGGCGCCTGCGCCAGCGCCCGGACGATCGCCGCCCGCCGCCGCTCGCCGCCGCTGGCGGTCGCCGCCGGGCGGTCGAGGTCGATGCCGAGTTGCTGGGCAATGGCATCGGCCGCATGCGCCGCCGGAGCGCCCTCGCCCGCCAGCACCCAGTCGGCGAGGCTGTCATGCCCGGCCATCGCCGGGTCCTGCTCCAGCAGCACCACCTTCGTCCCCGGCACGATCGTCCGCCGCCCCTCGTCGGTCTCGATCAGGTCGGCGAGGCATTTCAGCAGCGTTGTCTTGCCGGCGCCGTTGCGGCCGATCAGCGCCAGCCGGTCGCGCGGGCCGACGAACAGATCGAGCCCGCGGAACAGCCAGCCTTCGCCCTGGACCAGGCCGAGATTCTCGTAAGTCAAAATGGGGGGTGCCATGCGCCGCGCTCTAGCTTAGCATGGCCGGTGCGTCATCTCAGCGGATGAACAGGGGATTTCGGGCCATTCACAGGATATTCAAAGCCTTGTGCGTAACGAAGGCGGCGAAGGATATGCCATGAGCCTGTTTCGTACCGTTCTGGGCGGCGTTATTGCCGCTGGCCTGATTGCCTCCCCCGCCTGGGCCGACCGCCCGCGGGACCAGGATCGTGCGTTCCAGGCGACCCGTGACGGCCGCTCGATGCCGCTGCCGCAGATCGAGCGGCGGGTGATGCCGTTTATGGGCGGCGCCGATTACCTCGGCCCCGAGTTCCGCGGCGATACCTATCGCTTGAAGTTCATGCGCGACGGCCGGGTCATCTGGGTCGATGTCGATGCCGCCACCGGACGCATCAAAGGCCGTTCTGGCCGCTGATTTCCCTCGCGCGGATTGACTTTTCCGTGCTTATCCCTTCGTTCCGGCCAAGCAACCGTTCAGCTTTCCGCGTGTTGTGTCGGCGAAACCGATTTTCAGGGATAATTGCATGCGAGTTCTAATCGTCGAGGATGAGCCCAACCTCGGGCGGCAATTGCGCTCGACGCTGGAAGGGGCCGGCTACGCGGTCGACCTCGCCACCGACGGCGAGGACGGCCATTATTTGGGCTCGACCGAAAGCTATGACGCCGTCGTCCTCGACCTCGGCCTGCCCGAAGTCGACGGGCTGACCGTGCTCGACCGCTGGCGCAAGGAAGGCCGCAAGATGCCGGTGCTGGTGCTGACCGCGCGCGACAGCTGGTCGGACAAGG
>DAIPLM010000138.1:0-5060 GCA_036769205.1 Sphingomicrobium sp. | reverse complement strand
GGCGATCACCTACGAAACGCTGGGGCGCATACCGGCCTGAGCGCCAATGTTCGCCAGCGTCTCTGACGTGAATCTGCCGTTCCTGCTCCTCCTGACCGGCATCGCCAGCATCGGGATTGCCTGGCACGGCTGGGTTGCCGGGGCGCGTCCGACACGACCTCGGGCGGCGTTGGCGGCCGAGGTTTAGCCGGCCAGGCCCGGCAGGCTGCGCTCCAACCCGTCAAGCACGAACTGCACCGCCAGCGCCGCCAGGATGACGCCGAGGATGCGGGTGATCATCGCTTCCAGCTTGGCGCCGATCAGCTTCATCAGCGGCCCGGCCATCAGCAACGCCGCCAGCGTCAGCAGGATGACCGCGGTCATCGCCGCCAGCACGATCAGCCCCTCGACGGTGCCGTCGGCGCGCGCCGTCAACAGCATGATGGTGGCGATCGAGCCGGGGCCGGCGATCATCGGAATGGCCATCGGAAAGACGGCGATGTCCTCGGCCTGGGGCGTGCCCTCGATGCCGCGGGCGCGCTCCTCGCGGCGCTCGGTGCGGCGCTCGAACACCATGTCGAGGGCGATCATGAACAGCATGATGCCGCCGGCAAGGCGGAAGGCGGAAAGCGAGATGCCCAAAGTGTCGAGCAACGGCTCGCCGAGCAGAGCGAAGAAGATCAGGATGCACCAGGCAACGGCGGTCGAGCGGATCGCCATGCGGCGGCGATGGCCGGCGTCGGTGCCGCTGGTCAGCGAGGCGAAGATCGGCGCGCAGCCGGGCGGGTCGATGATCACCAGCAAGGTGATGAAGGCGCTGGTGAACAGCTCGATCACAGGCCGGCCGGCTCCGGCAAGCCTTCGCGGCGGTGGGCGGCGACCAGGGTATTGCGCAGCAGGCAGGCGATGGTCATCGGCCCGACGCCGCCAGGGACGGGGGTGATGGCGCCGGCGACTTCCAGCGCCTCGTCGAAGGCGACATCGCCGAGCAACTTGCGGCTGCCGTCCGGCTGCTCGACCCGCTCCTGGCCGACGTCGATGATTGTGGCGCCGGGTTTCAGCCAATCGCCGCGGATCAGCTGGGGGCGGCCGACGGCGGCGACGACGATATCGGCGCGGCGGACGACGTCCGGCAGGTCGCGGGTGCGGCTATGGGCGACGGTCACCGTGCAATTGGCCTGCAGCAGCAATTGCGCCATCGGCTTGCCGACGATGTTGGAGCGGCCGACGACGACCGCGGCCAGCCCACTCAAGTCTCCCAGCTCACGCTGGAGCAGCATCAGGCAACCGAGCGGGGTGCACGGCACCAAGGCGTCGAGTCCGATCGAGAGGCGGCCGACATTGACCGGGTGGAAGCCGTCGACATCCTTGGCCGGGTCGACGCGGGTGAGGACTTTCTGCTCGTCGACGTGGGCGGGCAGCGGCAGCTGGACGAGGATGCCGTCGATATTCGGATCGGCATTGAGGCGGTCGACCAAGGCGATCAGCTCGGCCTCGCTCGTGTCGGTGGGCACGCGATGCTCGAAGCTCGTCATGCCCGCTTCGGCCGTGGCCTTGACCTTGGAGCGGACATAGGCGGCGCTCGGCGGATGTTCGCCGACCAGCACCACCGCCAGCCCTGGCGCCCGGCCGGTGGCGGCGCGGAACGGCACGACGCCTTCCGCGACCCGGGACCGCAGATCCAGGGCGGCGGCGCGCCCGTCGATCAGGCGAGCGGCCACGGGATCAATATGGTGGGATTTCGGCCGCGACGCCGCCCAGCAACCGGCTGACGATGGCGATGGCGAGCAGCAGCACCAAAGGCGAGAAATCGATGCCGCCGAAGTCCGGCATCAGCTTGCGGATCGGCCGGTACAGTGGTGACAGGATGCGGTCGAGCGCCTCGACCAGGCCGCGCATGAAGCCTGACGACGGGTTGATGACGTTGAAGGCGAACAGCCAGCTCAGCACCACCTGGGCGATGACGATCCAGCTGAGAACCCACAGCAGCATTTGCAGAATGTCGATCAACGCATGTGCCATGGGCTTGCCGATAGCCGCGCCGAGGGCCGGCGGCAACCGGGCCTTAAGGGGCGAAGCGGTCGGGCTGGGCTTCGGCCAGGATCAAGGCGAAATCGCCGGCGGCGTCGGTCCATTCGACGAGTGGCGTCCAGCCGCCGGCGAGCAGCAGCACGCGGCCGCCGCGCGGGCCATATTTGTGGCTATTCTCGGTATGGATGCTGGCGCCCTTGGCGAAAGCGAAGCGGTGGCCATCAATGGCGAAGGCGACATCGCGAATTGCCACCAGGTGCATCTCGATCCGCGACAGCACGTCGTCCCAGCGGGCTTCATGGCGGAAGGCATCGACCGGAATGTCGCCGCCCAGCTCGCGGTTGATGCGGTGGAGCAGGTTGAGGTTGAACTCGGCGGTGACGCCTTCGGGATCGTCATAAGCGGCGAGCAGGCGCGCGACCGGCTTGACCCGGTCCATGCCGATCAGCAGCCGGGCGCCGGTGCCGAGGTCGGCGCGCAAGGCGCGCAGCAAATCGGTGGCGCTCGCCGGCACGAAATTGCCGATGGTCGAGCCGGGGAAAAAGCCGAGCTTGGGCAGATCGGCGACTTGCGGTGGTAGGGCGAACGGTCGGGTGAAGTCGGCCTCGACCGGATAGACGGCGATGCCGGGGAACTCCCGGTCGACGCGCGCGGCGCTCTCGCGCAGATAATCGCCCGAGATATCGACCGGGACATAGGCTTGCGGTCGGACGCCGCGCAGGAGCAGCGGGGTCTTGGTCGAGGAGCCGGAGCCAAGCTCGACGATGGCGCAGTCGTCGGCCGTCACCGCCGCGATCTCGGGCATGACACGCTCCAGCAAGGCGGTCTCGGCCCGGGTCGGATAATAGCTTAGCAAACGAGTGATGCGGTCGAATAATTCCGAGCCTCGGTGGTCGTAGAGCCAGCGCGCCGGCACCGCCGGGACCGGCGCGGCGAGGCCGGCGAGGACGTCGGATCGGAAGGCCGGGTCGGCGTCAGGCATCGCGGGCCAGGCGCAGGCCGGTGAACTGCCAGCGCGCCGAGGGCGGGAAGAAATTGCGGTAAGAGGCGCGGCTGTGCCCACGCGGTGTGGCGCAGCTGGCGCCTTTCAGCACCATCTGCCCGCTCATGAACTTGCCATTATATTCGCCAACCGCGCCCGTCGCTGTCTTGAAGCCGGGGTAGGGCAGGAAGGCGCTCGCCGTCCATTGCCAGACGTCGCCGAACAAAGCGCCGCCCGGCTTCGGAACGACCGGGCCGGCGGCGTCGAGCTGGTGACCGAGCCAGGGGTCGGCGCCGCCGGCGAAAACCTCCCATTCCGCCTCGGTCGGCAGCCGCGCCCCGGCCCAGCGGGCGAAGGCGTCGGCTTCGTAAAGGCTGATGTGCGAGACCGGCGCCGCCTGGTCGATCTGGCGCCGGCCGGCGAGGGTGAAGGCGGTCCCGTCGCCGCGCCAGTAGAGCGGCGCTGCGATGCCCTCGCGGCGGACCCAGTCCCAGCCATCGCTCAGCCACAGCGAGGCGGTGCGATAGCCGCCGTCGGCGATGAACTCGCTCCACTCGCGGTTGGTGACCAAGCGCGAAGCGATGGCGTGGGGGGCGAGCAGCACATCGTGGCGCGGGCGTTCGGCGTCGAACGCGAAGCCGTCGCCGGCGCCGATCTTCGTCTTGCCTTCCCGTCCCGGAAACCAAGTCACAGGCTCGATCGCAAAGCAGGTGGGCGGCGGCAGTTCGCCATAGGCGGGCTCGAGCGGGTTCTCAGCGAGGCCGGCGAGCAAGTCGGTCAGCAGCAATTCCTGATGTTGCTGCTCATGATGGATGCCGAGCTCGACCAGATCGAGAGCCGCCGCCGGCAGGTTCGGCAAGGCACGTGCTAACGCCTCGTCGACCGCGGCGCGCCAGTCGCGGACCTCGGCCAGCGACGGCCGGCTGAGCATGCCGCGCTTCGCTCGCGCGATCCGCTCGCCCTCGCCCTCGTAATAGCTGTTGAACAGGAAGTGGAAGCGCTCGTCGAACGGCGAGTAGCCTGGAACGTGGTCGCGAAGGACGAAGGTCTCGAAGAACCAATTGGTGTGCGCCAGGTGCCATTTGGCCGGCGAGGCCTCGGCGAACGGCTGGAGATTGGCGTCGGCTTCACTCAAGGGCGCGGCCAGGTCGAGGCTGAGCTGGCGGGTCGCCGCCAGCCGGTCGGAGAGCGAGTCGCCTAGCGGGTCGCTCCGGGTCGCCACAGGACGTCACCTCCTTCGCCGGCCGCCAGCTGCCGGGCGGTGACAAATAGAAAATCGGACAGCCGATTGACATAGGCAAGGGCGTCGCGGTTGACCGGCTCGGCCTGGTTCAGGGCGACCATCGCCCGCTCGGCGCGGCGGGTCATGGCGCGGGCCAGATGCACCGCCGCCGCGGCCGGCGACCCGCCAGGCAGGATGAAGCTGGTCAGTGGCGACAAGTCGGCGTTGACCGTGTCGATCTCGCGCTCCAGCCGCTCGACCTGGCCGGCGGTGATGCGCAGCGCGCCCTCGACGTCGCCGGGCGTGGCGACATCGGCGCCAAGGTCGAACAATTCGTTCTGGATGACTTGCAGCCGCTGGCGGTGACCGTCGTCGGCGATCAAGGTCAGGGCGACGCCGAGCGCGCTATTGGCCTCGTCGACCTCGCCGATCGCCGTCATGCGGGCCGAGCTTTTCGAGACACGCGAGCCGTCGACCAGGCCGGCGGTCCCCCGGTCGCCGGTGCGCGTGTAGATCTTGTTGAGCTTGACCAGTTTAGCCTCGCGCCGTTCCCGCGGCGAGCAGGATGATGACGACGATGATGATCGCCAGCGCCTGGAACTGGACGCGCTTGCGCATCCACACCTGCTGCTGCTCGCTCGACAAGGGTTTGCCGCCGGCCATGGTCATGATCCCGCGAATGAGGACATAGACGGTCGCCGCCATCGCCGCCGCCAGGAGCATGACCAGGAAGATGTTCATGGCTGGCGCTCTACCCCTGAGAGAAAGTGAAACCAAGCGGAAGCTTGCCGGCGACCAGCTCGGCGGCGAGCGCCGGACCGTAGATTCCGACTTCGCGCATCGCCG